>JAKQFZ010000275.1 GCA_029558215.1 Candidatus Omnitrophota bacterium | reverse complement strand
TACACCCAGCGAACGCGCGACGTCGGTATTATCCTCGATGTGGAAGTCCAAATCAATAGTGCCGGATACGTCGAAATGGACGTTCGACTTGAGAACAGTTCTGGAGAACTCGTCAACCTCTCAGGTGTGGAGAACTCCGGCCTCCGAGTGCGTAAATCCGAAGTTGAGACGATTGCACCGGTCAAGGATGGTCGAACGGTTGTGGTTGGTGGTCTCATTGAAGAGTCAAAGAATAGATCGGTTGGCGGACTGCCTTTCCTGAGTCGGCTGCCTATCATTGGTTGGATTTTCGGCAAAATGAGCAACACAAACAGCCGTCATAAACTGCTTCTGTTCCTGACTCCTCACATTGTCAGCATAGACGATCCCTACCGCTATGAGATGCTTGAGGCAGGGGATCACATGGGCATTCTGAAGGATGCCGATCAGATGGATCTGCTTCCCATGGAAGAGCCTCTGACCGATCTGTCAGCAGACTACGATGAGGAACTCGACCTGCAGACCTATCCTCTGGATGCTCGGAGTGCCGAGACGATCATCCCACTCTCCGAGACGGAGAAAACTGATCAGCAAGGGCAGAATGAACAAGACCAGACTGAGTCTGAACCTGAACAGGAGAGCGTTCAGCAGGAGTCACCTGCTGAGCCCAAGCCGCCATCAGACCAGGTGCAGGTGCCTGAGAGAACGGAAAAACCAAGCATCCCCGAACCGCCTCAACCACCCAATGTGATACAGATCGAAGAGCCGTTGGTTGAGAAGCAACTGGACATTTACAAACAAGACTTGGATCGAATTGAGAAGGCGAGGAACCGATAGAAGGAGAACACTCCGATGAAGTCGCTTTGTTTTCTTGCATGCTCCATTGGTCTTCTCATGATGTGTGTTGCTGGTTCTGCGGTCGAACAGCTGACAGCACCCGTTCTGGTTTCGCCGGCCGATGGAGCAACAATAACCAACCCTCAACCGAGTGTTCGTCTGGAATGGCAAGTCGTTGCAGGTGCCGTCGTCTATGAGGTATCTGCCAGTCACGCCACATCTCCCATCAATGATCTTCTTTGGACTTTTCAGACCTTCTACCCATATTCCCGTCTTCAACTCGGCAAGTGGCGCTGGCAGGTTCGGGCAAGAGGTGCTTTCGATGACGAAAACAAGGAGCCTTCCGGCGAGGCAGGCCCTTGGAGTACGATCCGGACTTACACCATCATCTATCTGACTCCAACACCGACATCAGTCGGGTTCCCAAATCCAGACATCTCTGGCAACGAGGTTATGGA
>JAKQFZ010000249.1 GCA_029558215.1 Candidatus Omnitrophota bacterium | reverse complement strand
CAGACGCCACTCCTGGTGCTTACGGTACGAGGCTGGGAGTAGGATATTGTGCGAGGGCTGGAGATCGGCGCCGACGATTATCTGACGAAGCCCTTCTCACTAAGTGTTCTGAAAGCTCGAATCGAGACGATTCTTCGTCGCTCCGTGAGTGAAGCGGCCGAGGGCGGATTGCGCTGTGGCCCCCTTCGACTGGATAAGGAAAGCAAGATGGCCTTTATTGAAGAGAAGCCTCTGGAACTCAGCGCGAGAGAGTATGAGCTTTTGGATCTCTTCGTGGAGAACCAGGGCCTTACCCTTCCAAGGGACCGGATTCTGGACAGGCTCTGGGGATGGGAAGGAGACGATGTGTTTGACAACACCCTGTCGGTTACGGTGAAGCGCCTGCGTGAGAAAATCGCTCCCTATCAGGGCTTTATTCGAACCATTCGAGGCATCGGGTATCGCATGACGGAGGGTGAAGAATGAAGCATAAGGCTGAGATGAGTCTTCTTCTCTCCACTCTATTCTTCCTGGGAAGCTGTCTTATTGTCTACAAGAATCCGCGTCTGGACTGGATCAGTATTCTGTGGCTTTTCCTCTTGGCGTCTGGCCTTGGGCTTCTCCACTGTCTACTCCTAAAGCGGAAAGAAGACGAAATCAGTGCGGCCGTGCTCAAGCTCTCAACCCTTCTCGAATCCATTGAAAACAGGGAAGAAGAGATGATTCTGGAGGATGACCTCTTTGGAGTCCTTCGAGATGAAATCTACAAGAGCCTTGTCAGCCAGCGACATGCAAGGGAAGAAGCCGTGAAGGCAAAAGCTCAACTCAAGCGCAACATGGAGGATGTGACCCATCAGATCAAAACGCCTCTCACCGGCATTCTCCTCCTTCTGGACTTGCTTGAAACCGATCCGGAGAATGCCAAGGAGTATCAGGCACGGATCCGTCAGGAAGTGGAGCGGCTCCATGGCCTCAGCGACTTGCTCCTGAAGCTATCTTCGCTGGATGCGGGAGCCGTCGTTATGCAAAGGGAGAGCTTTTCAACCACAGGACTTCTCATTGACGTGGAGCTGAGTCTCGACTTCCTTCTTCAGGCCAGAGGCTTGAGCCTGGCTGTTGAAGGGGAGGATTTCGCCATTCTCGGTGACCGAGTGTGGCTGATGGAAGCCCTGATCAATCTCGTCAAGAATGCTATTGAGGTGTCTCCCGAAAAGAGTGTCATCACAATCGTGTTGGAGCATAACGCCATCTATCAGAGCATAACCGTAGTAGATGAAGGCCCCGGCCTGAAACCGGAACAGGCTGCTCGCGTTTTCGAGCGCTTCTACAAGAGCGATCCTAGGTCCATGGGTTTTGGCATCGGCCTATCTATGGTGAGGTCCATCGTGGAACAACATGGCGGCGAGGTTTCGCTCAAATCCTCAGATAAGGGCTGCGCCTTTGAAATTCGTCTGTATCCGGAAATCAGCTAAGAGAAGCCTGCACCTCCGTTCACGAAGGTGCAAGCTCTTTTCTGTGATTGGCGCGATCGATCCGTTAGAAATCCTGTTGAAGCGCATCCAGTAGTCTTTGACGCAACACTCTTCGCTTTCCGCTCTCAATAGCGAGCCAAATGCCCAGGATACTGACGCCAAAGAACAAGGTAACGTGGAGGAAGTTCATGTTCAGGAACACCTGAAGGGGTGTAAACATGAACTTTCGTCTTGCTGTCAGGGCAAGGATGCCGGCAACTAAGAGCAGAATGTAGTAGACGAAAACACGCCTGATCAGGAAGAAGCCTTCGTAGTGAATCATTCTCTTGAGTTGCTCTTCCGTCATGCCTGCGCTTCGTAAGAGGGCGAAATCTCGTGTTCTAGCCTTGATATTGGCGTTGAAGCTGTTGTAGGCGTTGGAAAGGCCGATAACGACAAAGAGGATCTGTAGCCCGGCGCTTAGGAGAAGCTCGTTTCGGCTTTGCTCCTTCTCTCTGGCCATATGTGTAATACGATTGCTGATGAAGGTATCGGATTTCGGTACGTAGCGGCAGAGGATTCCTTCCACTTCGTCCGTTACCTCAGGCAACTCATCCATTCCAGCCTCCACCTTCAATTGATAGCTCAAAGGACTGTCTTCATTGACTCTTCCTTCCCTCATGAGCATCTCTTCCAACCTTGATAGCGACGTGAACAGAGCTATTTGGTCTGGCCACAAAGGACGAATGTCATAAGGGAAAGCATCGATTCTTCCGATGATGGGGAGTTCAAAGGTCTTCCCTTCATCATCTCTGTCTATCACCGTAAGGTGGTCTGCATTCCGGTTCGATAGGGGGAGGTAAGTACGGAACTCGTAGGCCCTGCCGGGATCGTCTGCTGTTCTATCAAGAAGCAAGCAGCCCTGGTTCTCTGTGTTTGGAATCCCTGATTCCTGCAACAGGCCCTCATAGTCATCATCTTCCAAACCGAAGATCGTCACTTCAGGACGATAACGACGCTCCGTTTCGGGGTGACTCAGAGAGTGCTTGAGTTGCGATGAGAGAAATCCCTCATTACCCTCCATTTGAAAACGGTAACTGGTCGTGGCATAAAGATGACTAGACCTCACGTTGGGAACCTTCCTCACTTCCTCGGATAGGGTTGCCGGGATCTCGTGAATGGTGAACAGGTTCGCTGTCAGGGTATAGGGAGAGGTCGGCTCATTGTATTCATTGGCCAAACCTCGCCAGGACTGTTCAATGAGTACGACGCTGAAGGCCATTCCTGCCAAAGCCATAGCAAGAGCAAGGCCCCGAAAGGTTCTGCGGTAGCTCACGCTATAATCCCTGGCGAGACCTCGGGAGATGTTCTTGGTGTAGCGAGTTGAACGCAAACGAAGGTTCTGAGGCCTCGTATCCACGTTTTTCATGGCGTCGATGATGGAAAGTTTGCTACTGCGCCTTGCGGGCCGTAAGGCTGCGAGAAACACACAGAGAAGTGCCAGCAAAGACAGGGCCATGAACACGGAAGGACTTGGCGTTACCAGCCGAAACTCATAGTCTGTGGCGGCGCTCACAGTGTTGACCAGGGAATGCGCGCTCTTGTGGTTAAGCCACATCAGGAAAAACAGGAGATTGGTGCAAAGGTAGGCGAGGACGAGTCCCCAGAGTATCGGCCGCAGCGACAAGCGAAGGGCCTTTTCTACGACGAACTCTCGAACTTGCTTATGGCTCATTCCACTCGATTTCAAGAGGCCGATCTGCCGCAGATCCTGGTTGTTCCACACGCTAAAGGCGTTGTAGATCATGACTACAAAGAGAGCTGACATGCAAAGGAGTATTCCCACGCGCAAACTCCAGCGATCCATGAAGTCGCGGGAGGGAATGAGGCCTCTTGCGAAGATGAGCTCTCCCTCCAGATAGCCGGTGTTGTAAATGAGTCCGCCTGCCTTAATGAGCTCTCCTTCATCTTTGCCAAAGTCTTGAAGGATCTTTCGCATCTGGGGATACGTATCGCGCTCATGCTTGAACCAAAGGGCCACATCCACGCCGGCGGCGTTCCGGAACAGATCCACGGTCGATGGGTTCTGCAGTAATCCGAGCACAAGGTAGTTCTTGCTGAAGCTCATGAGGTGTTCTCGATAGACACCGCAGATGTGGTAGCTTCTATGCCCCAACCAGAGCTCTTTTCCCACATCATAATCAGGATTCTCCATCACGAAAGTATCTGAGACTACGATGTCGCTTTCTCTTTTGGGTGCCTGGCCTTTGGTCAGGCCCGCATCGATTCGGCTCCACACCTCAATGCTCTGAAAACAGAGCTGCACACCAGGGCGATGCAAACCGGCCTCTTCGATGGTTTCGGTCTTGGATAGACCGATCTTATCAATTGCCGAATTGCTCTGGAGTTTGTGAAGCTCTTCTTCATTCACCTGAATGAGTATCGCTTGATAATCGCCCACGGTTTTCTTGTGATACTGCCGCTCACCCAACTCCAGTTCATTGAAGATAAAGAGCAGCGTCCCCATCATGATGACCGCCATCAGGATGGAGATGCGGATGGCAAAGGCATCGCGCCTGTTTTTCCCTGTGCTGTCTCTGGCCAATTCGTGAATGATTTTCATGATACCCTACACCCTCCTTTCGGAGAGTTCGCCGTCTACCATGGTAAAGATACGCCCGCAGGATAGTGCCACTTTCTCATCGTGCGTAATGATGAGAATGGTCGCCTGAAAACGGCGATTAATGAGATGAAAGAGAGAGACAATCTCTTCTGTGTTTTTTCGGTCCAGGTTTCCTGTGGGCTCGTCGGCCAAAATCACTGCTGGACGAGTTATGATGCTTCGCGCAATGGCAACACGTTGCTGTTCTCCGCCGGAAAGTTGGTTGGGGAAACGCTTGAGTCTGTTTTCGATGCCGAGGGTGTGAAGGATTTCCTTAAGGAACGCAGGGTCAGCATCGCGACCATCTAGTAGCAGAGGAAGAAGGATGTTCTTCTCCACTGTAAGGTTGGGGATCAGGTTAAAGAACTGGTAAATGATTCCGATATTCCTTCTGCGGAAAACGGCCATATCCCTTTCCTTCAATGTGGTGATGTCGACATCCTGTACATACACCTTTCCTTCACTGGGTTGATCAACGCCGCCAAGTATATGAAGTAGTGTGGATTTGCCAGAACCGCTGTCACCGACCACGGCTACGAAGTCGCCTCTTTCCAATGCCAGGTTGACGTTGTTGAGCGCAACGACGGGCTTCGCACCGGGATATGTT
>JAKQFZ010001186.1 GCA_029558215.1 Candidatus Omnitrophota bacterium | reverse complement strand
CCCCAGGATTCCCGTCACCCTGTTTCTTTATCTTGATCCTCTATCTCACATTGCCTCGGCTCTGGCTCAGAGGGTTTGGAGACTCATCCTGGTTGCCATTCCGACTCTTGGTCTCGCCTTGATCCTGGGGAGAGGGTTCTGCGGCTGGGTTTGCCCGATGGGTACTTTGGTTGACATTCTTGATCGGTTCATCACGCCCAGGAACCGGTACCTCAATGATCTTCCTCTCCAGACTGGTGTTCGCCCTTCACCGGAAGTCCTGAGAAATCCAAAAGTCAAGTACCTCTTTTTGACAGCATTTGCCACTGCCATCCTGTTTGGAGTGCAATGGGTTCACTTGCTGGATCCGATTCCACTGCTTTCCCGACTCATCGCAACAGGCATTCTTCCTCAGTTTGAATGGCTGACACGCTTTGTGTTCAACGTGTTCTACAAGACCGCCGGTATCAGGGTGGTCTCTGAACCTGTCTTTGCATTGCTGCGTAATCACGTGCTGAGTTTCAAGCAACCCTATTATGAATGGCATTGGTTAAGCCTTCTCATCGTTGTTGGCATCGCTCTTCTTTCTCGATTCGGCAGAAGAACATGGTGCCGTGTGCTCTGCCCTCTGGGGGGACTTTTGTCATTGTGCTCGCGATTTGCACCTCTTCGAGTCACATGCGGCGATGCGTGTATCCATTGCGGCAAGTGTGCTCGTGAGTGCAAGATGGGGGCTATTGCTCCTGAGAGCGCCGAGGAACCATTTGTCCCTCAGATCAACAGACACGAGTGCATCCTGTGTACAACTTGCTGGAATATCTGCCCTGCCAGGACGCTGAAGCCGCAGTTTGCGTTCAAGACCACCGACCAGAATGTCGGCGTGGATCTTCGACGTCGCCATATCATCGGATCAATGCTTGTCGGTGGGATCGCAGCACCCTTGACCGCTCTGAAACCTTTGAGAGGAAGCGAGACAACCGTTCGCGCGATTCGTCCACCAGGTGCGATCAATGAGTCGGAATTCCTGGCACTTTGTATCCGATGCGGTGCGTGCATGAAAGTCTGTCCACAGAATGCTCTGCATCCGTCCCTCTTGAACGCAGGTATTCAGGGACTCTTCACGCCCGAGTTGATTCCACGCCTCGGATACTGCCATTACCGATGCAATCTCTGCGGAGTTGTCTGTCCGACAGGAGCGATTCAGAGACTGCACCAGGAGACAAAACAACGTCTCAGCATCGGACTTGCTCAGTTTCGGAAAGACCGTTGTCTCCCCTACGCTCAGGCAAAGAACTGCCTCGTCTGTGAAGAGCATTGCCCTGTTGGGGAGAAAGCAATTCAGTCTCGCGAGAGAGCGGTTCTTCTGCCTCACAGTGGCGAAACCATACTCGTCAAAGAGCCTTACTTGGTTGCCGAACGCTGTATTGGGTGCGGTAACTGTGAGAATGTATGTCCTCTGGAAGGTCTTGCGGGAGTCACGGTGCATCCACGGTCTGAGCAAATCCTTCTGGATGCAGTTTCTCCACAGCAATCCCCAACCAGTCCTTACTGACTCTGGCCTGTGAACCTACGGAAGTGCTCCTCGTACTTGGGCACGCGTTGAATGGCGGGCAAGGTTCCTCGTGGCTCACGTTCACCCACACGAACGACGTCGCCAAAACTGATCACCCCGTTGGTCGGATCATAGTCCACACCAAGCAGATTCGAGACGCTCTCGCTCCCAACGTCCGCGGTAAACCCACCAAACGCTTGGATCTGGTCGGGCCCTGCACTGCTAAGACGCCATGTTCCACCCGAAGTCTTTCCTCCAAT
>JAKQFZ010000157.1 GCA_029558215.1 Candidatus Omnitrophota bacterium | reverse complement strand
CCGGTTATACTTCTCAGCCGTCATCTTATGATGACGAGATCTTTCGATGAACTCGTTCTTCACGTCTTCAAATGTAAGGGCTTTCACTTGCCCCGATCCTTGATCGGCCAATGCCATCATTCGTGCGAGAAGCCCGCCATGCTGTTTTTCTAGTCCCAGTCGATAGCTGAGCAACTGCGCTGGAAGAACAGCCTCGTCTGGGATCTCGCTCTTCATCGCCTTCTCGTAAATCTTCGTAGCTAGAGATCGATCCTCATGCTGAACAGCGCCAGCAAGACTGAAGGCTTGATCAACCGGAAGGTCCTGGCTAAGAAGGAGAAGACGTGCCACACTGGCGAGCCGGCGAATGTCCCCCTTTTGCTGAAGGAGCGAGGCCAGCAACAAATGGCGTTCCGTCGAGGGCTCATCTCTGGCCAAGTCGTCGGCCAACTTGATTGCTTCTGGAAAACGCCCGACGTTCTTGAGACAGACTGCCTTTATGTGACTCAAATCGTTGGGCAATTTTTGCTTGGGGAAGCGCTTTAAGTTTTCCTCCAGCAGTTTAAGTACGGCATCGGACCGAGAAAGTTGGTGACTGGCGACAACGCAAAGTACAACCGCCTCTGGCGTCTGAACAGTATCGATCAGTTCCGTTGCGCGATCCGCCACGAATTGCCATTCATGAAACCTGTTCTTTAAGCGACAGATTTGAAGAAGAAACAGCGGGTCGCCGGTTTCTTGGTGCGCATGCTCCAAATGCCCGAATATGCCCTGCCACTCTCCAGTCTTTTCTGCCAAGTCGATCAGCGGGAACACCTTTATTCCGATGGATTCGGCATCACTCATAAATCTACCAATGATCCTTAGCGCGCCCTCTGGATCCTTCCGTTCGCACAGTGCCATTGCACGCAACCAAACCCACCATGTGATCTTCTCTTCTCTTTCAAAGACAGGATGCGCTTTTCGAAGTATCCGCTGTGCCTGCTCGACTTTGTCCGAGGCAACCAAGCACTGAACCAACGTGGCGATCTCTGAAACGGAGGCTACCCCGCTGCTGAAGGCGTCATCCAGCAAGGCGATGCTTGGCTGCAGATCGATCGGCCACCGGCGTTCAGTCGCCCACGCAAGCGCACAGAAGTTCTTGGGATCGCTGTTCAGGATCTCCTTGCAGAGAGAAACGGCTTCGTTCTGTCGCTCTGGATCGTTTGCAAGAGATCCCATCCGCCAATTCTCGCACATGAGTCTGAAATTACTGGGACTCTCGTTGTTGCTGCTGAGTTTCTTCAAAACCGTTTGAACTTCGCGAAGTGCGGAGAGGGTATCATCGTCTGCAAGGAGAAGGGCGACCGGAGTTGGGCGTGGCCAGAATTCGACATAATTGGCGATTACAGCAGGAGATAACGACCCGTAGAAAGCGATAATCGCTGATGTTAGAAGCGCCAGTTCCCATTCCGGGTCTTGCTCAAGCGCCAAGCGGATCCAATCCTTGGCTGCACGTATATCGGAGTTGTGTAATGCAAGTAATGCTCTGAGCCGCAGAGTGTCTACGTCCTCAGGCGAACCCTTAGGCGGCTCTCCAAGTTCATTTCGGCACTCATCCAGGCGATGCTGTTCAAGGTAGATCGATGCTCGAAGATTGCGACTCTCAGTGTCGGAACTGTCTTTGAGGATGGAAAGAGCCTCTGAACCATTGCCCTTGCTGTGCGCAATGTGGGCACGCAAGACGCTGAAATTTCCTTCTGGATGAATCGCTTCGGCTTCCCTATTCAGTTCTTCGGCTCGGGTTGCGTCTTCTGAGACCCCAAGCGCCAGTCTAGCTTCGAAACCAAGAATGCTTGATCTTGCCTCAGAAGATAGCGTTTGCCACGCAGTTGGATCGCTTTTCTGAGACCGGATCCATTCTATGGCGGAACTCGACCGACCATGTCGCCATTCCACGCGCATGTTCTTGATCTGAGAGGGAATTTCTCCTGCCCAGCGGTCCACGACATGCTGAAGAGTATCAGACAGAACCTGAACTCCTACCGAGTGGGGACCACCTGAAATGGTCTTGCTCATTGCATTTATCTGGCTGCTGAGCTGAGCGTGTTCTGCGCTCATTTGACGACTAAGCCGATCCATATCCTCCCGGAACCATGTTCTTATTTCTTCTGGTAGAGTATCCAGACGAGTAGCAAGGCTTAGCATTTCCTCTTTTGACGGAATCTCTCCAGATTCGAACGACGGCAGTTTCCCCAAGGCGATCAGGTAAAGTGCCATTTGCCTGGTCAGAGATTTTAATCCTTCCATTTCCCCCTGAATCTTCTTCTGCTCA
>JAKQFZ010000152.1 GCA_029558215.1 Candidatus Omnitrophota bacterium | reverse complement strand
GTCTTACACACTCCCAAAAGACAAAGATGACTCAGGGGATATCCCCTGAGTCATCTTTGTCTTTTGGGAGTGTGTAAGACTTCTCTAAAACCGTTCATACCAGAGAGCGACTCTCGCAACGAAACTTTCCTCGGTTGCTTCCTCATGATGGTTTTCTGTCGTTCAATCGCGGGCCTCCTTCTTGACCACCTTAGACAGACCCGATAAGGTGCTTCGGGTAGACCTTCCATGTCGGACGATTGCCAATGAGAAAGAGAGGAAGTGAAGCATGACTAGCGCGAGGCGGACGGTGAGGCGACCTCCGCGAAAGAATCAGAGCACTCGACCCCTTGTCGGCGTCCTCGGCGGGAGTAAATCGGATTTTCCGATTTTGGAGA
Source organism: Candidatus Omnitrophota bacterium (assembly GCA_029558215.1). Classification (GTDB taxonomy): domain Bacteria; phylum Hinthialibacterota; class Hinthialibacteria; order JAKQFZ01; family JAKQFZ01; genus JAKQFZ01. The sequence goes on along the minus strand of JAKQFZ010000152.1, from coordinate 1,008 downwards.
AATCTGGAACCATACTGGCTCAGCTCGGCATTCCTTATGAACTCTTAGTCGTTTCCGCACATCGAACGCCAGATCGTCTGTTTGAATATGCGGCCAGTGCTTCCAGTCGTGGAATCAAGGTGATCATCGCTGGAGCAGGGGGAGCAGCTCATCTCCCCGGTATGTTGGCGGCTAAGACGCATCTCCCGGTGATCGGTGTCCCCATTCCAACGGAAAACCTACGCGGCCTGGACTCCTTGCTATCCATTGTCCAGATGCCCAAAGGCATTCCCGTTGCGACGGTTGCGATCGGTGGTGCAGAGAATGCAGGCCTCCTCGCCGCACAGATTCTCTCCTTGTGTAATTCTGAAATAGCAAGGCGCATTCAACGTTATCGCATAGAGCAAACAGCGAACGTTTTGAATTCTCCAGAGGCCAAGGGCAAGGTTGAGGCAAAGTTGCGATTGTGACGATACGCATCCTTGAGCCAGGAGCTGTGGTCGGTGTGCTGGGAGGGGGACAGCTGGGTGCGATGTTCGCCTCGGCTGCACGCCGGATGGGTTATCATGTGGCGGTTTGGGATCCAGATATCGACGCTCCGGCGCATCAGATCGCCACGCATTCTTTCACTACAGCCTTCTCCGATCTTTCTAGTCGAGAACAGTTTGCAAGCATCGTTCAAGCAGCGACAGTGGAATGGGAAAACGTTCCGGCTGAGCTGTGTCGGTGGCTGGAAGAGCGTTGCCCGATGAGACCTTCCAGTAAAGTTCTCAGCACGCTTCAAGATCGGATCACACAGAAGCAGTTCTTGTCGTCCCGACACCTGCCAGTGGCACCATTTGCCATAGTGGAATCTGGCGATCAGTTGGCTGAAGCCATCGCCCGTCTTGGATGTCCGGTGGTCTGTAAAACGGCGACCAGCGGGTATGACGGAAAGGGGCAGTGGATTCTTCGAACTCCTGATGATGCAAAACAGCTGGAAACGATCATGAAGCAACCCGGATCGAGTCAGCGGTGGATTGTCGAACG
>JAKQFZ010001181.1 GCA_029558215.1 Candidatus Omnitrophota bacterium | reverse complement strand
ACGAGCAGGCATGAGCCTTAGACCGACAAACACAGGCCCACTCTCCAGAGCAGATCTGCACCTGCAGGTGTGCGGGCTATGCCCACTCCTTTGGATGCTTGCTCGGCAAATGACACGCTTCTTCTGGACTGAGTGTCATTGGGAAGATTGACTTCACAAAGACCCGGTCTCTTTGCAGAAAAGGTCACCTGCAAAAGCAGGCGTAACCCTTCTTACGCCGAAGAGCGCAGGACGCTCAGTAATCTCGGCGTGGGGGTCTGCGATCTCGGTCTCGTCCGCGGCTGTCTCCGCCACCGCCACCTTCGCGATCGCGCGCTTCGTTGACCTTCAGGGCACGACCACCCATGTCTTGGCCATTGAGAGCGGATGCGGCGGCTTCCGCAGCGTCACCATCCATCTCAACGAAGCCAAAGCCACGCGGACGACCGGTTTCCCGGTCTGTGATCAGCCGGACTGAGTGGACTGTTCCGTGTTCCGAAAACAGGTCGCGAATCTCATCCTCAGTAGCACTGAACGGCAGGTTCCCAACGTACAACTTCTTCACCATCTCGACTCGACTCCCAAAAGTAACAATAGTCTCCACCTGTCCTTCAGTGATACACTGACTGTACAAAGTGGGCCAAATGTGGTGCTTTAGCAGGGCTTGATGCCCTTCTAGCACCGCTCGGAACTATTACCAGAAGCCCCCATCTTAGTCAAATGAAATAATCACGTCTGTGGTAGCAAAGGGAAAATGTCCCCTGTGGAAAACGGAGAATTGCCGCAGACGACGGCGGAGGAACGCAAGAGATGAAGTTGGTTGGCCAGATGGTCAGGCTTGTGTGCCGCGGATCTGAACTCGCCCGAAGTATGACTGAACCGACTGCAAGGCTTCTTCGAATTCAGTGACAAATCCGTCAGGCGGGATACAGAGAGTCGGATCCAGGCAATTCGTCAGATAGAAAGGTTGAACGATGTAGGCTTTCGCTCCTCGAATCTCCCGCGCAATTTGAAGGATGTCATCGGGATGAATCAGACTCGGATGAATCGTCGTGCGGAATTCGTAGTCCACGTAACTGCTCTTGAGCAATTCGGCGCTCAGGCGAATCGCTTCCACATCAACATCCACACCTGTCAGCTCGTCGTACTGTCCAAGAGGCGCCTTGTAGTCCATCGCAACAAAGTCAACCAGACGTTCCCGAAGAATGCGTTCGAGCATTCGGGGGTGGCTTCCGTTGGTATCGAGTTTGACAACAAGACCCAAGTCTTTGACTTGTCGAATAAAGTCTGGCAAGTCCTTTTGAAGGGTGGGTTCACCGCCTGTGATCACCAGGCCATCAATGAAACCCCGTCGTTCCTTGAGAGAGTTGAAAATCTCGTCTTCAGCAATGTCGGGGATGTCATTGGGATGGAGCACCAGATCGACATTGTAACAGAAAGGACAGCGGAAGTTACATCCTCCAGTGAACACAACCGAGGCAATATTGCCTGGATAGTCCACCAAGCTGGTGCCGATATATCCCTTAATCTGCAAGACAGAAAACCAAATCAGCTGGCCTTGAGAGTGGCCACTGGTTCTTCCTTTTCAATCTTGAATTCCTTGCGGAGTCTGAACTCCTCTTGCTTTCCCTTGTTCCACTGCTTAATCGGACGATAATAACCCGCGACTCGAGAATAGACCTCCGTAACTGCTTCACAACGCTGCTGCACGACTGATATCTCCTTTCGTGTTCAGTGTAATGACTTCCGCCCCTTCGAAGGTTCGGTCAACTTGAATCGGACATTGATGGTGCTCTCCAGAAATGTAACCGTGAATCGGACAAACGCTGAATGTCGGGGTGAGCGTGAAATAGGGAAGATGGAAGTTGGTGGCAATACGCCTGACCAGGCGCTTGCACAACTCTGGATCGTCAATACGTTCACCCAGGAAGGCATGCAGGACAGTTCCTCCGGTGTACCGGGTTTGAAGCACGTCCTGATGTTTCAAGACCTCAAAAAGATCGTCGCTGTAGCTCACCGGCAGCTGTGACGAGTTGGTATAAAACGGTTCGCTTTCCCCCGAGGTGTAAATGTTCGGATACTTGTCCCGATCCAGGCGCGCCAGTCGGTAGGAAGTTCCCTCGCCCGGCGTGGCTTCAAGATTGTAGAGGTTGTCGGTGTCCTTCTGGTAGGACAGGATTCTGTCACGCATAAAGTCCAGAACCCGAAGAGTGAACTGTCTGGAACGCTCGTTGGAGATGTCCTCTCCGAAGAAGTTCACACAGGCCTCATTCATCCCGATCAGACCAATCGTTGAAAAGTGGTTGTGCCAGTAGGAACCATTTCGGGTCTTGACGCCATTGAGGTAATGTCGTGCATAGGGATAG
>JAKQFZ010000125.1 GCA_029558215.1 Candidatus Omnitrophota bacterium | reverse complement strand
TATTCTTATCGTGGCTGGTGAGCCTTCAGGCGAGATGCACGGTGCCAGTCTTGCCAAGGCTATTCTGCACCAGAACCCAAAGGCCAGAATCGCTGGCATGGGTGGGCCTTGTATGTCTCAGGCTGGCGTCAACGTGCTCGTGTCGATTGAGAATCTATCGGTTGTCGGAGTCTTTGAGGCAATTGAGAAGATTCCAGCGCACTACCGCGCCAAGAAGATTTTGGAGCAGTATCTCCAGACAGAAAAACCAGATACGGTCGTCTTGATTGATTATCCGGGCTTCAATCTTAGTCTTGCTGAATCCGTAAAGCGCTTGGGGATTCGACTCGTCTACTACATTTCTCCGCAGCTCTGGGCTTGGGCAAGAGGTCGGATCCGAAAGATGAAGCGTCTTGTTGATCTGATGCTCGTCATATTACCATTTGAGGAACAATTATATCAGGAAGCAGGAGTTCCTGTTCATTTTGTTGGCCACCCGCTGTTGGATCAGATACCCGACCAATTGCTGCAGGAGACAGTCAGGCAGACCAACCTGATTGGCCTTCTTCCCGGAAGCAGGGAGGGAGAAGTCCGACGGATTCTGCCCGTGATGCGGGATGCGGCACTTCTGCTCAGAAAGAGTCTGCCGGCCATTGAACTCTTCCTTCCGCTGTCACCCAATGTTCCCAGAAGCCTCGTGGAGGAGATTCTCGGAAACATTGAGGTCAACATCGTTCCGAGTCCCGCGTACGAATTGAGGCACCAGGCAGGCTTTGCACTCACTGCATCGGGAACTGCCACGCTTGAGAACGCCCTCCTTGGACTTCCAATGGCAATCATCTACAAGTTGATGCCGCTGACCTATCTCATCGGGCGTCTCCTTGTTCAAGTTGACAGGATTGGACTCGTGAACATTGTCGCCCAGGAAGACGTCGTTCCCGAGTTCATCCAGAGCAGAGCGAGACCCGAGGACATCTCTCGCTACGTTCTTGAATATCTTCAAAACCCATCACATCAAAAGACCGTTCTTGGGGCACTGCAAAAAGTTCAGAAGTCGCTTGGGGAACCGGGTGCTTCAGAGAGGGCAGCAGGCCTTGTGCTCGGAAACGAGTAAGAGGACTCTGAGAACAAAATGTCGCATAAGATATCTTATGTAAACTTTCTTTTAGTCTTAAGTAACATCAAATCTGTCGCTTCTCAGCCGTGCTTCCCCGACACTCTCCTGTAGGCTCTACAGTTCTCCATGTATGGTCTGTCGGGAATGCGGCATGAGTTCTCCAAATCATGCACACACGTCGGGCAATCGTATTTCGATCTCCCTCGCTTGCCAGTGAGGCGTCTGCAGGCGACTGTCAGGATTGCGGCCACAAGTGAGACCATCAAGAGCAGACCGATGATGTCGCGTATCATAATTGAGCCGTTACAGTTGCCTGCGGCGGTTAGAGACTACGCAGGAAATCTCTGGCCTTGGTGATATCTGCGACAGGATCATCGCCCACTTCTCTTTCGATCGTGAGGAATCCATCAAAGCCGATGCTGTCTAGTGCTGCAAGGTAGTCTTTGAATGGAACATCGCCCTCGCCCAGAGGGACTTCCTTTGGTCCGCCATTCTTGGGTCCCAGTCCATCTTTGGCGTGTGTATGGACGATGCGCTGCCCAAGATCTCTCACTCCCTTGACAGGATCGAATTCGTTCATCGCGAGATTGGCCGGATCGTAGTTGACCTTGATGGCTGACGTCTTGAGTGATCCAAGGAATCTTGCCATCAACTCAGTACTTTCAGGGCCGGTCTCGGTCGCGAGTACACAATCCCTGTTCTCCGCATAGGCTCCGATCTCCTCAAGTGCCTCGGTGAGGACTTGCCATACGGGATGCTGAGCACCCTCTGGAATCACACCAATATGAGTGGAGAGAATAGGTGTGCTCAAGTCCAGACAGAGGTCTACCATCTTCTTAGTCTTTTCGATAAGCTCTTGATTCTTATTCGGATCAACAAAGCCATGGCCCAAATCCCCGCAGAGCGCACTCAGCTCAAGCCCCTGTGATCTTACAAAGGCAAGGAACTCTTCTCTTCCCGACTTTGAGAGATTCTCCGGAGCCATTTCACCGTGGGTGACATAGACCTGAATACCATCGAGTTTCAGCTGTGAGGCCAGATGTATTCCTTCTCTAACCTGCTTACGGAAGGATTCAACGATAACTCCAACTTTTCTCTTCACTGGCATGAATAGCCTCCTGATTAGATGTTTGGAATGAATATTTTCACTTTTGGGATGTTAGTTGTTCTAAGGACAGTCTTCAAGCGAAAAGAGGTTTCTGCCTGATGGTTTCTGTTTCGTTTGAAGTTGTCAGATTGTAGAGAAAGTTTTTGACAGTCGGAGAAGGATGCATTAGAGTTCTTTGCCTATTGTCAACTATATCCTTGTTTGAAGGTTTGGAACATGGGTTTTGATGCGCTAAGTGTTTTAATTGTTTTGGGTTTAGCCATTTTATTTCATGAATTAGGTCATTTTGTTGTTGCTAAACTCTTAGGAGTCCGGGTATTACGATTCTCAATTGGCTTTGGTCCTAAGCTTTTTGGCGTCAAGAGAGGCCACACGGAGTATATCCTTTCTGCTATCCCAATGGGTGGATATGTCAAAATGGCAGGTGATGAATGGGGGCAGGAGCACGAAGGGGGACCTTGGGAGTTTCTCGCTCAGACACCGATGCGGAGGAATTTGATCGTCCTGGCCGGCCCGGTGATGAATGTTGTTCTGGCTTACGTCATCTATTTCCTTATTTTTGCATTTTGGGGACAGTTTTTTGTTGCGACTACAGAAGTGGGTGTTGTTGATATGGGTAGTCCGGCGGCTATTGCTGGAATACGCCCGGGGCATCGCGTCTCCAGCATCAACGGAAAGAAGATGGAATCATGGGATGATGTGATGGCGAGTTTCGCCGCAACACCCTTGGATAAGTATGAGATTGAAGTGGTCTCAGAGACGGGGACATACAGCACAACTGTGAAGTTTGACTCTTCAGAAGAGAAGGATCCGGCCGGTTCCCTTCCCCCTGTGATAGGTAGTCTGAGTCCCGGCAGCGTGGCAAAGTCTATGGGCATCGAACCTGGAAGCACCGTTCTGTCAGTCAATGACGAGCCTGTTGCCTGTTGGGAGGAACTTCGT
>JAKQFZ010000118.1 GCA_029558215.1 Candidatus Omnitrophota bacterium | reverse complement strand
GCGAAGTTGAAGATGCCCGACGTCGTGTAGGTGACCACCAGACCGGACGCGGCGATGCCGTAGGCCGTATGGATGTCCTTTTCCTTTTTGAAAGTGTTCGTCGTTTTGAGCAGGAACCGAGTAATCGACAGCCCATCGGGCAATTCAACCATCTCGGACGAGCCAGCATCCTCTACGCTGATCACCTCTCCGGCGCAGCCAAATTTCGGGATTGTGTTTGCCATGATCTTCTCCTAGTCAATGATTCCATCTTGCCAACAGACCAGATGGTACCGAACGATCTCTTCGTGAACGTTCTCGAAAGCGCCCCCAGGAACCTCTTTGCTCAACAGCCGTAAAGCACCCCAAACGCCACTGATGGCCGTCGGATTTGATGGCGTGGCGCAGTTGTATATCTGGAACGACGGCGCATTCAGCGCGTTAATCAACGAGTCCTTCAACGCGAGCGCCGTCCGCCCTGGGTTCGCTTCGGACAATTTGACCCGACAGCGAAACTGGACGATGCCGTGCTTGTCCTTCACGGGGAAAGAGATTACTTCCATCTCGATCCACTGCTTCACGCTCTGCATGGCAACCTTGTCGGGGCGTTCCATGTAATTGCTGATGATCGTCACGCTGGACAACTGAGTGAGAAGCGTTTTTTGCAGCGACATGACCAGGTTCAAGTCCAGGTCTTCAGGCTGCAAAACGGTTTGAGTGTCCATTACGCTCATCAGACGCGCCTCCCCAAGGCCGTCCTGATCCGGCTTTCTTCTGGGTAAACCTTCAGTTCGACAACCTGATATTCATCTCCATCAAAGGAGATCCTGTCGGACGTTTCGACAGCGACATCTATGAAGGTGAATAGCAGATCGCCGATCTCTAAATCGGCCAGGCTCCCTGGTTTGTCTCTGGTTACAAATGGCGTCGCAACAATGACAGGAAGGTTCGCATAGGCTGAATTTTGCGCGAATGTTCCTTCGACTCCCATCGCTCTGTTGGTTCCGGTTAGGGTTCCTCTGAGAATCGTTGCTGTTTTTTGCCCAGTCAGATTCCAGGCGTCTGTGATTTGGCTCGTCAGCCCCTTCCAGCATTCGAC
>JAKQFZ010000113.1 GCA_029558215.1 Candidatus Omnitrophota bacterium | reverse complement strand
AGTGCCGGATAGCAGACGGGAGTGTTGGTTGCCGTTGGGGTATTGGTTGGCGTTAGAGTCGGTGTGTCGGTTGGTGTGTCAGTCGGGGTCTCGGTGGGAGTATCCGTGGGGGTATCTGTTGGTGTTTCGGTCGGTGTATCGGTGGGGGTGTCAGTCGGAGTATTTGTCGGCGTATTCGTGGGGGTGTTGGTTGGGGTTGGGGTGTTCGTTGGAGTGTTGGTCGAAGTCGGAGTATTTGTCGGCGTTGGAGCAATGCCGATGAGACGAAACCAGGGTCTTGCGGTGTTGGTATAGTATCCCGCATCTGCATCGCACACATGATTGTACCCAGATATCATCGCGCTGAACCCAACGGATGAAACAGCGATTCGATCGCTGGCACCCTGATTATAGCCCGAGCGACAGGTCTGTATCAGCAGATTATCCGTTCCATTCCATGTGAAACTCTGGTAGTTGAAACTCGCTGTCATCCAACCCGTTTGTGTCCCCGTATAGGTAATGAATCCGACGTTTGTCAGTCCTGAACTGCTAAGAAATGTCGTTGATGCGAATCCGCTGGTGGATGTATGTCCCATGTAAAGATCATACTCAACTAATCCTGGTGTATTGTCTGTTACGACATTCCATTGCAGTGCACTGATCACGGTGTTGGGAGTCAGCCCTGCTGAGGTCAGTTCGGATGCTGTGATGAGGAATTGCACTCTGGCGTTGACGAAACTCGTGGGAACAAATTGATAAAGCTCACTCTGATTGTCCCAACTGCTCGTTCCAATCACAAAGGTGGTCTGGGCAGAAGATGTTCCCGCTGCGATGCAGCAGACCATTACCACCAAAGTGAACAGATTCGATCGAACAGGAACTCTTTGCCAAAAACTCTCTTTCATGCGTCAACTCCTTTAACCAGTATTGACGGGAAGTCGCCCGCCAGCCAAAATGGCTGTGTCGCACCTGATGAGTAGTATATACCATAAGGGTATGGGACAAAAACAGGAAAATCCCAGGCAAAGGTCTTCCACCACTCAGGGATTTGTAGGAGACATTGTAGAGTTCCAACTGTCATTCTGAACGGAGCATGGCGGAGTGAAGAATCTCTCTGATTGCAGTAGTCTTCTGTTGAGAAGAGAGATTCCTCACGGAGTCAATCCTGAGCGAAGGATTCGGAATGACCCAATGAGTGGATTCAGGTGGCTATCGTAAATACCTCACCACTGCAAACGGGATTGGCGTCCAGGCAGCTGTTTTGGTATATAGTGAGTCTTGTACTTTCACTGAGACGCTTTTCGATAGCAGAGCGATTCGGAGCAGCAAGAGGAGTCTATGGACGACAAGGATTTGATTCAAAAAAAACGGGCTGGTGATGATTCGGCAGATGAATCCCGAGAGATGACGGCCTCTGTGGATTTTGTCCGCAGTATCATTCTCGACGATCTGAAGACAAACAAATGGGATGGAAGAGTCATCACGCGGTTTCCACCGGAGCCAAACGGTTATCTGCATATTGGACATGCCAAGGCAATCTGCCTGAACTTCAGTATCGCGAAGCAGTTCAATGGTCGCTGTCATCTTCGGTTCGATGACACCAATCCCTGCAAGGAAGAAGTCGAATACGTAGAGTCCATCATCGAGGATGTCCGATGGCTTGGTTGGGACTGGGGCGAGCATCTGTACTTCGCGTCGGACTATTTTGACAAGATGCATCAGTACGCTGTTCAGCTGGTTCAGGCAGGCAAGGCGTATGTCTGCGATCTGGACGCTGAGGCCATTCGAAGGACGCGCGGCACCTTGACACAGCCTGGCACCAACTCCCCGTTTCGCGATCGAACCATCGAGGAAAACCTGGACCTGTTCGAGCGAATGCGTCAGGGAGAGTTTCCCGACGGTTTGCGTGTCCTGCGCGCCAGAATAGACATGGCATCTCCGAACCTGAATCTCCGCGACCCGGTCATGTATCGCATCCTGCATGTTCCGCACCATCGCACCGGTGACAAGTGGTGCATCTATCCGATGTACGATTGGGCACATGGTTTGGAAGACTCCATCGAGGGAATTACTCATTCCATCTGCACTCTGGAATTCGAGGATCATCGGCCTCTCTATGACTGGTTTCTCGATGCTTTGGGAGTCCATCACCCACAGCAGATTGAGTTTGCCCGCCTGAATCTGACCTATACGGTCATGAGCAAGCGCAAGTTGCTGGAACTGGTGAAGAACAAGTTTGTCGCCGGTTGGGACGATCCCCGAATGCCAACGATTTCGGGGTTGCGCCGACGTGGCTACACCCCAGAGGCAGTTCGGAACTTCTGCGATCGCATCGGTGTTGCCAAAGCCGACAGCACCATTGATCTTGCGCTGCTGGAGCATTGCCTTCGCGAAGATCTCAACAAACGCGCTTCAAGGGTTATGGTGGTGCTGAATCCTCTTCGCGTGGTCATTGACAATTAC
>JAKQFZ010001180.1 GCA_029558215.1 Candidatus Omnitrophota bacterium | reverse complement strand
CAGAGGTCAGGAGATCGGAAAGTCCCTCTTGGAAGCCGACAAACTTGACCTGGCGAAGGAACTCGAAAAGAAGGCTGCCAGTTTGGGCGTCACCATGCTGCTTCCGGTGGATCATCTGGTCGGTTCTGGAGTGTCCGCTGACGCCAAGGCGACCGTTGTTGCCGAAGGCCAGGCAATTCCTGCCGATCAAATGGCATTGGATATCGGCCCCAAGACGTGTGCGCTCTATGCTGCCGAGATTCAGAAAGCCAGGACAGTGATTTGGAACGGCCCCATGGGGTACTTTGAAAACTCCGAATTTGCGGCTGGCACCAAGGCAGTCGCAAAGGCTCTCGCCGATTCAAATGCCATGACGATCATCGGAGGCGGAGATTCCGCATCCGCAGTCAAGAAGGCAGGCCTGGCAGACAAGATGAGCCACGTTTCCACAGGTGGTGGAGCGTCTCTGGAGTTTCTTGAAGGCATTGACCTTCCGGGTGTTGCCGCTCTGGACAACAAGTGCTGTTGTTGCTGTTGAGCTGGTGTGCGCCAGCTGGTGGGTGGGCTCTGTCCACTCTCTTGATTGCTTGTTTCAGATAGAAATTGGGCTTCCTGTAGTCCGGTTTCTTAAGAGTGCTGAGAGGTATCAAAATGGTAATGTTTCTGTTGGCTGTCTACTTCATCATCTGCGTGCTTCTGATTGTGGCGATTCTCATTCAGTCCAACAAGGGAACAAGTATCGCCGGAGTTTTTGGAGGAGGCAGTGATACGTTCCTGGGTGCTTCCAGTGCGGTCACGTGGCTCAACAAGGCGACGACCTATCTTGCGGTCGCTTTTCTGGTCGCGTCGTTCCTGCTGATGCTGATTCCCACGATGAGGGGTGCCAGTACGATTCCCTTGGATATTCCAGCGGGCAGCGAGCAATCAGGAGCAGCACCGTCTGCGCCCATTCCGAGTGATGGTGGCACAACGCAACCATCCAGCGACTTGCCTTGACAACTGAGTTTACTTTAGAACAAATGGAGTCACCGGCTGCTTTGTCTTTTCAGGGCAGCCGGTTGCTTTATCTTAAGGAAAATGAACCAACCATCTGACCACCGTTTCCAGTCTCCTCTGATTCCGTGGAATTGCGAGGTGCTTCCCAATGGAATGAGCCTCATTACCAAGGAAGTCCACAGTGCTCCCATCGTCGCCATTGATATCTGGGCGGCAACTGGTTCGGGTGACGAGACCATTCTAAACAACGGAATCTCTCATTTCTACGAGCACTTGTTCTTCAAAGGAACTGAAAAGTACCCTGTCGGCGCTCTGGACAAAGCAATCAAATCTTTCGGAGGGTACGACAACGCGGAAACTTCCTTCGATTTCACACACTACTACGTTGTGTTGCCCAGCGAGCACTGCTTTACCGCACTGGAAATCCTGACGGATGCCTATCTCAACGCTTCCCTGCCTTTCGAGGAAATTGATCGCGAACGAATGGTCGTTTATGAGGAAATCCGCCGCAAGGAAGACTCCCCCACCGGCAAACTTTTCTCCGATTTTTTGAGTCATCTGTTTCCAGGCATACCGTACGGCATGGAAGTGCTCGGCACGGAGGAGAGTCTTTCGAGAATCACGCGGGACGACTTACTGTGCTTTAAGGAGGACCGCTACTGTCCATCAAAGACTTCTCTCGTCATTGTCGGCGACTTCCAAGCAGACGCAATCCGTAGAAAAGTACACGATCTGTTCGAAGGTTTCACGAACGGCTCCTCCCCGTGCGATGCCGATTTCTCCGCCAAGCCTTCGTCAAAGGCAAAGGAGTTCGTGATCGCCAAGGAAGTGCAGCAATGCTATCTCGCCCTTGGTTTTCCTACTCCTTCGCTGGTGGGCAGTCC
>JAKQFZ010000070.1 GCA_029558215.1 Candidatus Omnitrophota bacterium | reverse complement strand
ACGGTTCGATCTGCTGAACAATACGGAATTCGTGACCTATACGCTGGACATGTCCGGTGAACCCAACTGGACAGGAATCATTGATCACCTGCGGATCGACCCGAGCACAGCCGTTGGTGCCACAGTCGAGATAGACTATGTGCTCATCCCATGACTGCAGGAGCAGATTGATTCTGTCTTGTCTGCGAGAGCAGATCCTGTTTTGCGTGATTGCAGAGGCAGGTCAAACTTGGCCTTGGTACATTCATTGAGGTGGGAAGGGTCACGCTACAGATGCCGAGCAACTGGCAGCGTCTGTCTGTTGCTGCCTCTTCCAGCCGAATCTTGTTGAATCAATGGGCTCCATTGCCTACTATCCAAAGCGGGAGACTGAATACCAGATTTTGCGGGCGGAGGTTTTAATGTCATGAGAGAATTCCAAGTCATACACAACATCGCTTCGAGACTCGCTTCAAAGGCAGCAATCCTGCTCTGTCTGATGTCTCTCTGCATCGCGAGTGCAGACGCTGTTACGGAGGCTACCATGGGCATTGAGAAACTGAAGGAAGGTTCATCTGTCGGGACTGTTGAAGTCAGGGGAGTCATGGCCGGATCATTCAACCCGGAACTCTGGAATCAGGCTCGGTTCAACTTGGTTCCAGACACCCGAAATCCACTTCTAGCGCCGCTGCCAGGAAAGAATCGGAACATCTATGCCCCTTCGGCTGTGGAAGTTGGAAACGGATGGCGACTGTTCTACGGTGCCTGGGATGGTGTTGCGACAGGCAACGATCGCATTTACAGTGTCATGACCTCGGATTTCCTGTCGTTTTCCGAACGGCATACGGTCATCGAAAACGGTGATTTCGTCCATGTCTGCAACGTTAATGCGATCAGACTTCCCGATAACTCTCTCAGTATGATCTGTACGGCCTACCCCGACAAGGATGGCCTGAACAAGCCCGCCTTTTTCAGCAGCCCAGACGGAAATATCTGGAATAAATCTTCTTCACCATATTCCGCAACCCATAGCGATATCGTGAGTCTTGATGGGTATGAAGTCTACCCTCAAGCAGATATCAATGGCATGAATGTCATCCTCTTTGAAGAAGGACAATATCGGCTCTACTTCGCCAATTTTCGAGACTTTGGCAAGATATATCGCGCCTCAAGCACGGATGGCAAACAATACACTTTCGAGGGAAAGGTTCTTGACAAAAGCGCAGCGGTCAACGACGTGAAGAAATTCCGCGTTGGAGAGGAGACCTGGTATCTGATGGGACTGCACATGAACTGCAACCTTATGTGGTACACGCTCTCTCAGAATCCCTCGGACTTTCCCGAACCCAAACAGCTGGCTTCGAGTTTCAACGCCGGAGAGCGATATATTGTCGCTCTTGGTTGGGTGGTTCAGGGAGAACAGGAGGAGCAGGGCAGAAGGCTTCTAGGTGTGCTCTATGGTGCCGGATATCATCATGGTCTTGCCGGCAACAGGATTTTTGCGCGTTGGCTGCAGAAGCGCGTTGTGTTTCGGGCTGCCGATGGTCGGGAGTTTGAAGGCGCTTCTGCTTTGGGGCCTGACCGTCAGATTCTTTCCCTCTCCAAAGGAGAGGAGATTGCCGGAACACTCCAGGTCTATTCTGAAGACGGGCACACACTTCTGGTTGAGTTCCCCGAACAGGTTTTGACCGAGGGAGCCGTCTACCAGCTGACGATTCCGTAATCTTGCCCGATGGGGCAAGTGAAGGCTCCTCATCCAGGCGGATGTTGACCCGTTTTTGATTCCGTGGCATCATATAATCGAGTCGTGAGACTCGCTCAGGGTCGTGTCTGAACACATCAGTTCTGCTTTGAACTGGAAAGGAGATCGGATGGGTATGGACGACAAAAACGTTTCACCTCAACAGGATCGCCATGGCCAGAAACTGGAAGCGCTGCTCGAGGCGGCGCGCGCAGTGTTGGAGTATTCGAGATTTGCGGACTCTGCCCGCGCGATCTTCGATCAGGCAAAGAAGATCACGGGCGCTACAGCAGGATATGTTGCATTGCTTTCGGAAACCGGTGAGGAGAACGAGGTTTTGTTTCTGGACGCCGGGGGACAAGACTGCACGGTTGATCCTTCCCTGCCGATGCCCATTCGAGGACTTCGCTCGGAATCCTACGCGAAAAAGGCCACTGTCTATGACAACGATTTTTTGAACAGTGAGTGGCTCCAGTATCTTCCTGAGGGGCATGTTCCCATGCAGAACGTCCTGTTTGCTCCACTGATCATTGAAGGCAAAGCGGTCGGAATCATGGGTCTGGCAAACAAGCCGTCGGATTTCACGGAAGACGATGCGCGCATGGCGACTGCGTTCGGAGATTTCGCTGCCGTTGCGTTGAACAACAGCTGGAACCTGGAGAAGTTACAGGACACAGTCAACCACCTGCAAGAAGCGCTGGCAGAAGTCAAGACACTTAAGGGAATCATCCCCATCTGTTGTGTCTGCAAGAAAATCCGCGACGATAGAGGTTACTGGTCTCAGTTGGAGGCGTACATCCACAAGCACTCAGACGCCGATTTCTCACATGGTCTTTGCCCGGAGTGTGAGGAAAAACTGAGGAACGAGATTTAGTCTCTTACCAAGACAAATTTCCGCGGGCTCTTGACAATTCCGCGAAGCGCTATACACTACAGAACACTTGGGCAGGAACCCATTGTTCGCCCTGAGTTGGGCGGCGGTTGGTTCCTGTTCTGGTGCAAAGCGCCCGGATGGTGGAACTTGGTAGACACGTACGTTTGAGGGGCGTATGGCTAACGCCGTGGGGGTTCAAATCCCCCTCCGGGCACCATCGCAGAAACAAAACGAAGGGAGCTGTTTCCTTCGTTTTTCATTTTGGTTCCCAGCAGGAGACTCTGCAGATACTGGCGGAGGCGAATGGGAGTCGAACCCACCTGTCCCACACAAGGTAAGACACAAACGGCTTTGAAGGCCGCGGGAGCCACCGGGCCCCAGTCGCCTCCGAACAAAGATTCAAACTCAACTCAGCAAGACTATCGTTCGATGAACAGCGTGTGTCAAGTTGGAGACTCACCGTCATTACCTGCCGAGTTTCGCGGTCTCCCGATAGGTCTCCAAGGCAGCAGGAAAAGGCTCCAGCGCGCGCTCGAAAATACCCAGGCTGTAAGCGATCACCAAACCGTAGTTGGTTATCGGAACACCGGCGCGACGACAGCGCAACAGACGACTCAGCATCTCGCGACGATTCCACATACAGGCTCCACAGTGAATGATCAATTTGTACGGAGACAGATCTTCGGGGAAATCGTGCCCCTGCACATGCACGAATTCCAGTTTGCCGCCAACATACTGAGTGAGCCATCGTGGGATCTTCACACGTCCAATATCCTCTCCTATCGGGTGATGTGAACACGCTTCAGAGACTAGAATACGGTCACCCGACTTGAGCGAGTCCACGGCCAATGTTCCCAGCACCTGAGTGACCAGATCTCCCTTGAAGCGCGAGAAGAGGATCGAAAAACTGGTCATCGGAATCTCGCGTGGCGTATCGGCACTGACTTTCAGAAATGCCTGTGAGTCTGTCACAACCAGTCTCGGTGGCTTGTTCAGCGACTGTATCGCTGCTCGCAGTTCCCGCTCCTTGACGACCAGACACATCGAGTCGTGGTCGAGCAAGTCCCGAATGGACTGCACTTGTGGCAGGATGAGACGCCCCTTGGGTGCTTCCTTGTCAATAGGGACAACCAACACGGCCATCTCGCCTGGTCCGACCAGGTCAGAGACAATCGCTGGAGCATTGATGAAATCATCAGGCGCATTGTCCAGGAGGACTTGGCGAAGATCGAGAATGCCTCTTCCCTGAAGACAATCCGTCTGCACACAAGGAATCTTTCGAGCGTTAAGCCTGTCCAATGTTGCCAGTGATGGCGGATGGAGATCGCACTTGTTGAACACAACCACAGTGGCAATGCTGCGTTCTTGAAGCGCGGCAAGAATCGCTTCTTCGAAATCACTCCAGTCTCCAGAAGCCGCTACAATGACTCCAAGATCGGTTCTGTCAAGAACCTGTTTTGTCTTCTGAACGCGGAGTTCCCCCAGCGCTCCCACATCATCAATTCCCGCCGTATCAATGAACAACACCGGCCCCAGTGGAAGGAGTTCCATCGGCTTTTCAACCGGATCAGTCGTCGTACCGGCAACATCTGAAACGATGGACACCTGCTGCCGTGTCAGTGCATTCAGCAGACTGGACTTGCCAACATTTCGCCTGCCGAAAAACCCAATATGGAGACGGAAGCCTTTGGGGGCTGTTACCAAGTGTTTCTGCTCCTATCGTCTACGGATTTCCCAGCCGGCACACGGCTTCCGGACTGGTCAGTTCATTGAACTGCTGTTCGGTCAACAGATTCTCCGAGAGCACAATCTCCTTCACACTCTTGCCTGACTGCTTCGCCTTTCTGGCGATGGCACATGCCCTCTCATAGCCAAGCTCAGCAACCAACGCGGTCACCAGAGCAATCGATGACTCAACATGGGCGCGGCATCGAGTCTCATCCGCCTGAATACCTTCCACACACAGTGCCCGAAATGTGTCGCATGCGTTCGCGAGCACATCACAGGTGTTCAGAAGGCATACTGCAACCAGAGGCAAGAAGGGATTGAGTTCAAGGTTTCCCATTGAACACGCCATCGTCAGCGTTGCATCGTATCCCATCACAAGCATCGCCGCCTGACTGACCGCTTCAGGAATGACCGGATTCACCTTTCCTGGCATGATGGATGAACCCGCTTGTTGTTCAGGAAGATGGATTTCGCCAAAGCCTGCTTCAGGACCCGAAGCAAGGAGTCGAAGATCCGTTGCGATCTTCAGCAGAGAAGAGGCGCAGGCCTTCAAGATGCCCGAGATTTCTACGAAGACATCAGCATTTTGTGTCGCCTCGACAAGGTTCTCCGCGCGCGCCAATCCAATTCCAGTCACTTCTCGCAGGGCATCCACAACTCGAAAGATGAACTGCCGTGGCGCTGCCAGACCCGTGCCAATGGCGGTGCCACCCAAATTGATGACTCGAAGTCGTTCCTGGCACTTGTAGATCCGCCAGCGGTCGCGATTGAAAGCTTCTGCATAGGCGCCCATCTCCCGCCCGAGAGTCGTCAGGACGGCATCCTGCATCTCTGTGCGTCCAACTTTGACGATATGAGCAAACGCCTTTTCCTTATCCTGAAAGGCTTCCTGAAGGGACACCAGTCGTTGTTCCAGTCGGTCGAGAAGTCGAATCATTGCCAACCGAAGAGCAGTTGGATACGTATCGTTTGTGGACTGATGCCGGTTGATGTCATCCAGCGGGCTGACTCGTTGGTAGTTGCCGAAAGGTTCGCCCAGAATCATCAGGGCTCGGTTGGCGAGCACTTCGTTGACGTTCATATTGGTGCTGGTGCCTGCACCGCCCTGAAGTGAATCTACAAGGATGTGCTCGGTCAGCAGACCGTTCATCATCTCCGTGGCTGCCTGGATGATGGCTTGTGCCTTCTCCGGATCATCATCCCAGATACCGAGTGCGAAATTGGTGTTGGCACAGGCAAGTTTGACCGCTCCATAGGCGCAGATGAGTTCAGGATGAACGAGCCGACCGCTCAGAGGGAAGTTCCCAAGCGCTCGCACGGTATGAATGCCGTAGAGCGCTTCGGCAGGCACGTGGATTTGACCCAGCAAATCCTTTTCAACTCGAACTGCGTCACTCATGGCTACTCACCATTCAGAGATGAATCAGTCTGTTTCCGGCTGTTTCTCGGAACGCCACCAAGGAGGCGCTCGAAAATGCACCCTCCGCTGCCAACTACTTGCTTCTTCGCGATCGAGTCCCTTTTTGCGGCACGAGGTCAAGTGGCGCAAAGGGCATTCCCGAGCGATGCCGTCCGTCTCGAATCGGAATGGGAAGATCAACGGCCTGCACGTGAACGTTCACGTCGGGTCTGGGCAGTCTGTCCTCAACCTTGGGAAATTCGGGAAACTTCTTGTGAGGCAGCACCTGATACCAATAAGCCGTGCTGCAGTAGTCATCGCAACGGTCGTTGGCGTGACCGTGTTCGATGCTGACACGCAACGACTTGTGAAACAGAACCGGATCGTTGATGTGAAAGCGGTAGACGGTGATACGCTCGTTGATCTGAGCCGGCTCGGTTCCCTTCTTGTGATAGGAAACACCATTGTAGATGAATGCGTTCTGAACCTGCATTCCCCAGGCATGGCCAAAATAGTCTTCCGAACCGGTTCCGTGCATATCGGGTGGCCATTTCACGCCGTCCACCATAAACATATCGTCGCCCTCTCCCCACCAGCCGCCATAGAGATTATGAATGGAGAGATTGCAGCCGACATAGTGGCCTCTTCCCTTGATGTCAGCGATCAGATAATTGTCCTTGTCAGAAAGATTGACGTCGGGATCCTTCGGTGCCTGCTTTGGGGGCGTACAGGGATTGTTGCGATTCCACCAGGCATGAAATCGTCCCATGTTCTGCGGTGGGCTGTCCAACTCGTCGTAGTCCACATAGTAATAGAATGCCATCACATCACCGTCGCATTCGTTGGCCACAGTGATCCTCGCTCCATCGGAAAAGGGCATCGGCCAGTAGCAATTCATCCCTGCCTTGGGTCCAAAGAAATCCGAGGATGAAATGCTGAAAACGGCGGTGTTGAGCGGCGCCAGTTGGGCATGACCGATTCCGAAAAAATCCCCGATGGGGGCTTCGACGCTTGGATGCTCCATACCGTCCCAATAAGCCCGGAGCACCATCCGCCGAAGGTAGTTGTCACCTGCCATGATCGTGAACCAAATGTGGCGGATGACACCAGAGCCCTTGATATCTGCCAGAACAACTTCCTCACCCTTGCCGATGTTCAGACAGTCCTTGTTCCTCCCCGTTCGGTCAAAACTCGAAACGCGTTTCGAACGCCCGTCACGCAAAATCGCAATGTTCTCCAGCATCTGTTCGGAATCCTTCCTGCAGGACAGATGCGTGCAGATGGCACACAGACCTGCATCCACTCATAAGAATTGGAAACCAGACTTTTCTCAGTCTGGTATCACTTCCACGCTATCGGCCGTGGTTCTTGGGTAGGATAATAACCATGGCTTCAGCTGTCGTCCATCGGTCTCTCTCAGAAGACTGATTTTTCTTGACACCGGCCAAGCCACCTTGATATGAATACTGACCAGTCAGTACTGATAGAGGGTAAGATGGAACACGAAGATAAGAGGGAAGCCATCCTGAAGGCAGCTGAGGAGATGGTTCAGAATCGGCGATTCCACGAAGTCACCTTGGATGAAGTGGCACAGGCAGCTCGAGTCAGCAAGGGCACCATCTACAACTACTTTGAGGACAAGGAAGATCTGTTCTTTCAACTGGCAACGCACGGGCATGATCAGTTGTGTGATGCCGTTCGGGACTGTGCCGCCTCACAGACGCCCACTTCTTTTCAGGAACGCCTTGAACAGGTCTGCACCCGAATCAGCGAATTCTTCCAGAGCCGCCATGCGCTCATGCGCGTCATGGGCGATCAGGAGTCCCGTATCCGTGCACTCCATCACAAGCATCGCCAAGTCTTCAAACAGCACCGAGGCAGGCTGCGTGCCGCAGTCGCCAAAGTACTCGCGGTTGGGATTCCAGACGGACAGGTTCGCACTGATGTCCCGTTGGAAGTGCTTGCGGAGTTTCTCATGGGTCTGATGGCGACCCGTGGACGCGCCTTTCACGACCAGGAACAGCCCCCGTCAATCAGCCTTCTGGTGGATATCTTCCTCCATGGAGTTCGGGGAGAAGGGGAGTAGACTCTGGCTGCATTGCGTAGCGTGTTGTGTCGTGAACTGGCTGCAGTACTGACCAGTCAGTCGTCTGTCATCACATACAACAGAGGTTGTGAGAGCCCCACACGAATACTCGGGTTACAGCACTTAGTTTGAGGAATGGAACATGAAGAAACTTATTGTCATCGCAGTCGTCGCACTCATCGTCGCAGGTTTCGGATGGCACTACTACTCCGCCAAGAAGAAAGCACCCGCGGAGGTGGAAAGAGACTCGTCCGCACCAGAGATAGTTCCGGCTGAAAAAGGCTCAATTCGCATGATTGTAGAAACAACAGGACGCGTTGTCCCCAGCCAGGAAGTCGAGATCAAGTGCAAAGCCAGTGGAGAAATCATCAATTTGCCTCTTGAGGTCAGCGACCCTGTCGGTAAGGGAGACTTGATCGTTCAGTTGGATCCTCAGGATGAGGAACGATCGTACAAGCGCGCCGAAGTGAGCCTGAAAGTCTCCGAGGCTCGACTGAATCAGGCACGGGTGGACTTGGATGTTTCCAAGAGAAATCTTGTCACGGAGCGGACTCGTGCCGAGGCAGCGCTGCAGTCTTCTGAAGCCAAGGCTCGGGAAGTCGAGGCAAAACTCAAACGGGTGGAACAACTTGTTGAGAAGAAAATGGCAAGTGCCGAGGAACTCGATGTCGCCAGGACCAGTTTTGAGCAGTCTCAGACCGAGGTAAAGAATGCCAAGGCACGCATCGAAGAGTTGGCAACGCAGACGGTCTCGATCAAGTCCAAGGAACAGGCGGTTTCAATTGCCGAAGCCCAGGTTGAATCCGACAAACTCTCCCTGTCCGACGCCAAGAAACGCCTGAGCGATACGACCGTGCTCTCCCCCATTGATGGGGTTGTCGCGCAGAAGAATGTTCAGGTCGGCACGATCATTGCCTCGGGTATCAACAATGTTGGCGGCGGAACAACGATTCTGACGTTGGTGGATCTCTCACATCTCTATGTGCTCGCCTCAGTAGACGAGAGTGACATCGGCTCGATTGAACCTGGACAGAGAGCGAGGATCACAGTGGATGCACATCCGGACGCTTTCTTCCCTGGAGAGGTTGTTCGGGTGGCAACCAAAGGAGCGGTGGTCTCCAACATTGTGACCTTCGAAGTCCGAATCGAAGTATTCGGACCTAGGAAGGCTTTGCTCAAGCCGGAGATGACGGCAAGCGTTGAGATCACGGCTGTGGAAAAGGACGACGTCATCAGTGTTCCTGTCGCTGCGGTCTCCCGACGGCGCATGGAGCAGTTTGTGACGATCCAGAAAGAGGATGGCAGCACCGAAGAGCGAATCGTCGAAACGGGCGTCAGTGATGGAGATGTTATGGAAATCGTCTCCGGACTCGACGAAGGAGAGAAAGTGGTGGTGGCCAAGTCCAGTGCATTCAGCCCGTGGCAGAGAGACATGGATCCCGCTCGGACAGCCCGAATGCGGGAACGCATGACGATGGGAATGTTTGGAGGCGGGGGGCCAGGAGGACGGCCATCACGATGATTATCGAGATGCGTGACCTTCGAAAGACCTATCAGTTGGGCGCGACGACTGTCTGCGCGCTTGACGGAGTGGATATAGAGGTAGCCGAGGCCGAGATGGTGGCGATTACCGGGCCCTCAGGCAGTGGCAAGTCCACCTTGATGCATATCATCGGTTGTCTTGATCGGCCTGACCAGGGCGAGTATCGCCTCGCAGGAGAGGATGTCTCGCGTCTTTCCAAAGATCGGCTGGCAGGTATTCGAAATCGGCGCATCGGCTTCGTCTTTCAGTCGTTCAATCTGCTGCCCCGATTGTCGGCGCTGGAAAATGTCGAGATGCCCCTGCTTTATGCTGGGCGGCGAGATGCTCGGGCACGAGCGGGGGAGGCATTGGAGACAGTCGGTTTATCCGACCGTATGGCTCATGAGCCAAACCAACTCTCTGGAGGCCAGCGTCAGCGGGTGGCCATCGCAAGAGCCCTGGTAACAGATCCCGCTATCCTCCTGGCCGATGAACCAACAGGCAATTTGGACAGCAACACCGGAAAGGAAATACTGGCGATGTTCCAGCAGTTGAACGCACAGGGACGCACCATTGTTGTCGTCACTCATGATCAGAGCGTTGCACGGCATTGCAGCCGACAGATTCGCCTGCGGGACGGCAAGGTTGTGCCGGGAGACTGAACCATGTTGTTGTGGACGATATTAAAGGTGGCGATTCGGAGTCTGTTGGCGAACAAACTCCGTTCGTTTCTGGCAATGCTGGGGATCATCATTGGCGTTGGTGCGGTGATCTCCATGCTCGCCCTTGGAGCCGGTGCCCAGAAACAAGTCATGGATCGAGTAACCGCGATGGGCACCAACCTTCTTATTATCAGACCCGGTTCCACTTCGAGAGGCGGCGTTCGGTCGGGATCCCGGGAGAATCTGAAGATCGAAGATGCCGAGGCCATACTGAACGAGGTCGAAAATGTCGTTGCGGTAGCGCCTGTCGTCATGGGACGCTCACAGCTGAAGTACCTCAACAAGAACAGCAGTACCAGCATCACGGGTTCTTCAAGCGTTTATCTGGAAATGCGGGCTTTTGAAGTGGAGAAAGGACGTGGATTCACGTCCGTTGAGGAGAGCCGCAATGCACGTGTCGCTGTTCTTGGAGCAACAACGGTAGAGACGCTCTTTGGAGATCAAGACCCTATTGGTGAGACCATCAAGGTCAGAGGTTCCAATTTCCGCGTGATCGGTGTTCTGAAGGCCAAAGGGGATCAGGGATGGTTCAATCCGGACGACATGGTGGTCATGCCCTATTCAACAGCTATGAAACAGGTTGTTGGACAGAGTTATCTCTCCGAGATAGATGTAAAAGTCTCCGATACGGCAAGCCTGACGACGGTACAGGAGAAGATCACCGAACTGCTCCGAAAGAGACACCGAATCCGCTCTGAAGCGGAGGATGATTTCAACATTCGAAATCAGGCGGAGTTTGTCGAGATGGCAACCGACGTCACTCGAACTTTCACCATTCTCCTAGGCGGGATCGCCAGTATCTCCCTGATAGTGGGCGGGATCGGAATCATGAACATTATGCTGGTAACCGTCACGGAACGCACCCGAGAGATCGGGGTGAGAAAAGCTATCGGAGCACGAGACCGCGATATTCTGAGACAATTCCTGCTGGAATCCATCCTGGTCAGCGCGCTCGGGGGAATGCTGGGAGTTTCTGCCGGTATCGGCACTGCCGAGCTGGTAAGTAAATTCACCCAGTTTGGTACCGTGGTGGAGTTATACAGCGTGATATTGGCACTGGCGGTGTCTGCATCTGTCGGTGTTTTCTTTGGATACTATCCCGCTCGGCGAGCGGCAAAACTGGATCCCATAGAAGCTCTTCGCTATGAATAGGAGATCGAATCAGATGAACAAAGACTGCATATCCACAACCAACCGGAAAGGGCTGCGTGCTCTGACGAACATTCTTGTGCTTTTGGGGCTGTGTATCCCCTGCTTCGCTGATGATGTTCAGCAAACTGGCACCACGGACTTTTGGGCATCGGGCACCGCCGAGGTCTCAGAAGCCTCACCAGAGCCAAAGCCCGGGCTGCAATTGACCCTTTCAGAAGCAGTACTGACCGCTTTGGAGAACAACATTGCCTTTCAGATTGAGCGAATCAGACCTGAGATCAGGAGAACGTCTGAGGAATCCGAACTGGCAACTTTCGATCCGTCAATCGCGGCAGACCTTACCCATTCACGCGGTTGGACACGGGACGATATTGAGAATCGTGCCAAAGATGACAAGACCCGTGATCATTCGACAACTGCTGGAGTCTCAGTTGGCCAATTCTTCCCGACAGGGACTTCGGTTCAACTCGGTTTGGATCAGACGTTTCGCTCTTCCGATGCCTCGGGCAGTGACAGTGATCGGCGCACGACCAATTACGATGTTTCAGTCACGCAAGCACTGCTTCGTGGATTTGGAACGGAAGTCAACCTGGCACGGCTCAAACAGGCGCGGCTGGACACGATCATCTCACAGTACGAACTTCAAGCTGCAGCACAGA
>JAKQFZ010000064.1 GCA_029558215.1 Candidatus Omnitrophota bacterium | reverse complement strand
CCAAACTGAATGGTGATCTGAGGCGTTGGATCCAACTCGTTCGTTGGCTGAGGCCCGTAGAATGTAACGGTCGAATTGTGTGCCACGGTCTGGGCAGGGCCACCCCCCACGGACACAACCGCACTGCCTGCGGCTGCCGCCGTTGCTGTGGACGTGATGGCATTGCTGGCGGTCACCGCGGCCGCTGCAGCAGTCGTTGTGGACGTCACTGAATTTCCGGCGACTGTGAAGGCGCTGATCGCCAGTTGTGAGCCGACATTCAGGACATTCTCTTCAATCTGCAGTTCACCACCGCTGAGAAGCGTGATGGTCACATCGTCGCCGGAGGCGGCAACGGCACCATTGATCGCAGTCTCAAGTGCCGTGATGAACGTTGCCAGTGTGTCAGCACCACTCGCCACCGTGTACGAGAAGGTGAACGCCGTGCCATCGGCCACTGTGCCGGTGACCGTGATCGTATCACCCGTTGCGATCGGGGAACCATTGAAGTCATCAATAGACTTCAGATCCACTCCGCCTGTCGGAGCTCCACCACCAGTAGTAACCCAAGCTTGCGTCTCAATGGACTGCAGCACAGCCGGAGTCGTGGTGACAACGGTTGCGAAGTTGGTGATTGCGAACTGGGAACCGACGTTGAGTTCGTTCTCCTGAATCGCAAGTGTCCCATCGGCAGCAATCGTGATGGTCACGTCGTCACCCGAGGCGGCAACAGCGCCATTGATCGAGGTCTCAAGCGCTGTGACAAATGCTGACAACGTAGACGCGCCAGTCACTGTGTACGAGAAATTGAACGCCGTACCGTCAGCAACCGTTCCTGTCATGACGATCGTGTCGCCTGCGACAAGTGCAGAACCGTTGAAATTGTCAATTGCCGTCAGAAGCGTACCACCGGTCGCCACACCGCCACCAGCAAGCGCGAACGCTTCGGTCTCTGCTCCCTGGTTCTGGTCAGCAATCACGTTCGAAACGGAGATCGAATAGGAACCCGTGTCAAAGTTGCTGTCGGACACTGCATAACCGGTTCCGATATTGGTGCCATCAGAACCAGCTGTCACGGTCAGACTGCCAGCGCTGGTCTGGCTGATCTGCAGATAGTGTGTTCCTTCGGCAAGACTCGTCGTCGCCGGGCCCTGCGCTACCGTCACACCGTAGCCTGTCGCTGCGGACGCTGTGATGGCGTTTCCACCATTCAGAAGCCGGCGTGTGCTGAACTGGGTGTTTTGCCCGATTCGAGTGATTTCCTGAATGGCCGAGTCAATTTCGTCCTGGGCTGCCTGGATAGCGTTGATATCCAAACCACCCGTGTTGGCCGCCTTGACCGACAATTCACGGATTCTCTGGAGAATGGATGTGGTCTCATCCAGCGCGCCTTCCGCCGTATTCACGAGTGAAACGGCATCTTCCGCGTTCTTCAGAGCCTGATTGAGACCGCGAATCTGACTGCGCAACTTCTCAGAAATCGTCAATCCGGAAGCGTCATCAGAAGCGCGGTTGATGCGGAGACCTGAGGACAACCGTTCCAGGGATTTTTCCAAGTCGAACGTTGTCCGGTTCAGGTTCCTCGTCGCGTTAATCGCGGCGATGTTGTTGTTGATTCGAGTAATTGTCATAATTTTCCTCCTTGAAAATTCTACTTCTCAGCATCCATGCTGAGTTTCCGCCACAAACCCCATCCTTGCGGTTCATGGTCGGACATGGCCACAAAAGGCCTGATACATGCTCGATATCTGAGGCTCCCAACCTCTTTATTTACAGTTAGTTAGGAGGCAACACTCCCCTTTCCCAACCGGGTCATAGTTCAATAGGGCGATCAGTCAACGCCACTGATCCCTTTTCGTCTATCTTCGCTCATCGGCATATCTTTATGAAGACTTAAGGTTTTTTTTGCAAGCGTGAGACGAACGCAAAGCACTTCTTTAAGCTCCACCAATAAGACTGGGGAGAGACTTGCGCCTCTCCCCAGCCTGTTCATGCCGCCCCCTCGTTTTATTGCCGTGTTGAGATCATCCCCCAAGGAGTTGCAGCACTGACTGCGGCGCAATGTTTGCCTGAGCCAGGATAGAAGTACCCGCCTGCAACAGGATCTGGTTGCGAGTGAAACGTGTGGTTTCATAGGCGATGTCCGCATCACGAATTCGTGACTCGGAAGCCGTCAGGTTCTCCGCAGACACACCCAGATTGCTGATGGTCTTCTCCAGACGGTTTGTGATGGCTCCGAGGTAAGAACGCTGTCGGGAAACCTGTTCCACAGCGGCATCCACGATCTGGATGGCAAGGTTGGCTCCGGTGACCGTTTTGACATTTATATCAGCAACGGTCTCTCCGGTGTTCTGCAAGCGTCCAAGGTTTGAGGCTCTCAGGTCACCGATTCCAACAGTGATATTCTGCCATTCATTGGCTCCGACGTGGAAATTCAGTCCGTTGTTCTGAACCGCAATCTGAACCGTGCCCGCGGTCAGGGCGGCACCGAAATTCATCAGGGCGTACTCGCCAGATGTGTAGCCAGCGCTACTACCGTTCTTGAACAGCACTTCCTGGTCGCCGTTCTGGAAGGTCACAGCCTTGCCACCGTCCAGAGAACCAGACCACTGTTCCTGAACCGCTACGAGGGTGTCCACTCCGGCGGTCAGTGTTGCGAAAGTGATTGTGATCTCAGGCGTGGGATCCAACTCATTCGTCGGCTGAGGCCCGTAGAATGTAACGGTCGAATTGTGTGCCACGGTCTGGGCAGGGCCACCGCCCACGGACACGACTGCACTGCCAGCCGCCGCTGCAGTTGCTGTAGAAGTCACTGCATTGCCGGCAACAGAGAAGCTGCTGATCGCAAGCTGCGAACCGACGTTCAGAGCGCTCTCTTCAATCGTCAGCGCACCGTCCGCACCGAGCGTGATCGTCACATCATCCCCAGACGAGGCGACAGCGCCATTGATTGCCGTCTCAAGAGCCGTGATGAATGTTGCCAACGTGTCCGCACCGCTCGCCACGGTATACGAGAAGTTGAATGCCGTGCCGTCTGCCACCGTGCCAGTGACGGTGATCGTATCCCCTGTCGCAATCGGAGCACCATTGAAGTTGTCCAGTGTCTTTAAGTCCACCCCGCCTGTTGGGATGCCTGCACCAGTGGTCACCCAGGCTTGGGTAACGATGGTCTGATTCTGGTCGGCAAAAACGTTAGAGACACTGATAGCATACGAGCCGCTGTCGAAGGTGCTGTTGGCAACGCTCGATCCTGTTCCGATGTTCAGACCATCAGAGCCGGCTGTCACAGTCAAACTGCCTGCGCTGACCTGGCTGATCTGCAGATAGTGCGTCCCCTCGGCCAGACTTGTCGTCGCCGGACCCTGAGCAACCGTTACACCGTAGCCTGTTGCCGCTGATGCTGTGATGGCATTGCCACCGTTGAGCAACCGGCGGGTGCTGAACTGGGTGTCTTGACCAATTCGGGTGATTTCCTGAATGGCTGAGTCAATTTCGTCCTGGGCTGCCTGGATAGCGTTGATATCCAAACCTCCGGTGTTGGCTGCCTTGACCGCCAATTCACGGATTCTCTGAAGAATGGATGTGGTCTCATCCAACGCGCCTTCTGCCGTATTCACCAGGGACACGGCGTCCTCCGCGTTCTTGAGAGCCTGATTGAGACCGCGAATCTGACTGCGCAACTTCTCGGAAATCGTCAGACCCGAAGCGTCATCAGAAGCGCGGTTGATTCGCAACCCTGAGGACAACCGTTCCAGGGATTTCTCCAGGTCGAACGTTGTCCGATTTAGATTCCTCGTCGCGTTAATCGCGGCGATGTTGTTGTTGATTCGAGTAATCGTCACAATTTTCCTCCTTGAAGATTTTGCTCCTCAGCATCCGTGCTGAGGTTCCGCCACAAACCCCATCCATGCGGTTCATAGTCGGATCTTATTCCGGATTCCTACAGACGTGCCTGTTCACCTTCGAGGTTCCCAACCTCTGTGCGAAGGATCGCTCGGGAGAAAACACTCCCCTTTCCCAAATGAAGGATATTTAGGCAACTCGGAAGTAACTTAGCGGAACCAAATTGGCGGAACCAAGCATCAACTTATCTGCTTTGTAGCATCGGATGATTCCGAGAAAGACTTGAGTGATTTTTTCTGATGTCCTGGAAATGAGGTGGAAGTGAAGAAGAAAAGCACCCGCAGAAGAGCATAGTCCCTATGTTGATCTGCGGGTGCCTATCCTGTCTGGTCAACTTAATCCGGAAGCAGAGGCCTTATTTGGACATCGGACAGCAGCCAGCGCCCTGTGGCTTCTGGTCTTTCTGCTGTTTCTTCATAGGTTCCCGTTCGCTTTTTGGGCAAGCCTTTTGGCAGGCTCCGCGACGTCCCTCGACCCACCCCCTGCATTTGGCAGCGCCACAGTTCATCTTGCACTTGCCTGCCTTTGGACACCGGGACATCTGCATGGGACATGCCTGCTGACATCCTGCAGCCATGCCGCACGCCGCCACCTTATCCATGGCCGGTGCTGGGGTACACGGCGGATTGAATACCAGTGGTCTGGGGTACGGTGGTTCCATCACTGGACCATAGGGAGGCAATGGAGCAAGAGCCATCTCAAAAGCTCCTCCAACCGCTCGGAAACCGCCTTTGACAGCGCCCATTGCTGTGCCCGACACGAGAGCATGAGCGGTACAGACCGTCGGATTTCTGAGAAGACCGCAGCAGCCCTTACCGCACGGCATGGAACCCTTCGCCTGAATCTCTCTGGGAATTTCCATCCAGGAGAACGCAACGTTTACGAAGCCCCGATGGAATTTGGACAACATCGGCGCAACATAGCAGCCCCTTCTGGAACACTCCCTTGCCTCGTCTTCCTGTGCGGTTGCAGAGGTCACACTCATGAGCATGAGCATCGCAACGACACATACCAAGTAACCGAACTGCTTTTTCAATAGACTCCTCCTATTCGACCTGATTTTTCGGATGGCTCAGCACCAGCCGATGAGAGAATTTTGTTTCTATTGAACGATTCTGTCAACCTTTTGTCACGGTCACCGGCGATTGAGGTTGACTCTGGTTGTGAAATGAGGCACAATTCCAACCACTAAAGCACGGCTTTGCCGTACATGATGGGGGTTTTACTATTATGCGAGCGAAACGGTTTGAAGATCTCTACTTCTGGCAGAAGGCGAGAGACTTGGCCAAACTGGTGTATCGGATCACCGAACAGGAAAGGTTTGAGGCCGATATCGCCTTCAGGGATCAGTTCCGGCAGGCGGGCTTTTCACCCATGGGGGAGATAGCCTTTGGGTTTGCCCAGGGAGATGCTGAGGAGTTTCGGGATTCTCTCGACATTTCCCGAGGCGATCTGATGAGAGTCAAGTCTCTCACCTATCTGGCCAGGGAATTGGGCTTTCTGGAAGACAGTCAGGTCGAGGAAATCATGATCTGCATTCAGGAAGTTGAACGACTTATGACAGGCTTCGTCAGGGGGATGCGATCCCGCCACAGAGGAGAAATCCACCACGACGAACACTTTGCCGAACACTCTCAAGAACACGAGGCCGAATTCCGAGGCAACAGTCGCGCGACAGAACCGGAAGAGTCGTTCGAACGCTCCTACAGGGATGATCCCTCAACGCAGAACGACGCCTAGTCAAGTGACTCGACGTTGGTCTCTGTGTTTGCGTTTCCGTGCAATATCTCTCCTGATTTTGTGCGTGTTGATTTCCCATTCTTGGGGGCAGCAGTCTCAGACGGATGCTGCGCTCGTTGAAGCGACTGCGTTTCTTCAGAGCGTTGGGCTGTCAGGACTGGTGGCCAAGGAGATCATTGATCTCTCGAAAGTCTCGCTTCCCTCAGTCGTCACCCTTCGCGATATCTGGCGGGTTCCTTTGCCCCGTGATCCACAGGTGTTTCTCTTGGAGTTGGCAGAACCGGACAAGAAACAGGAATACCTCAAGTCCCTGGATTCACTCTTCTCCCCAATACGAGAGGGTTCTCGGGAGATGGGGAAGACTTTCTATGGCAGATTCATCCTTGTTGATCCAGACATCAGCCCCGGGAAATTCTACAGCAAAGCACAGTTTGAGCGGATTCTCGCCCACGAATTGGTTCATGCCTATGTGAAATCGTTGCTCGGACTGGAAAACGACCGACTGCCGAAATGGTTCCATGAAGGGCTGGCCAGCCATCTGAGTGACTCCGGGGCGGGAGCAGTCACCCATGAATACCGCACCTACGCGGGCGTTTTTGAGTATGTCGAGGAACGCTTTGGGGACGACATTCTGGCTGAGTTTGTGCGCCGTGGCGTCCGACTGGGATATGTTGATCAGAACCTTCTTGAGATTGTGGATCTCACCAGTGAAGGTGGGCTGATCCGAGCGTCTGTGAACTGGCAGGATGCCAAGCGCGTCCAAATCGTTGCCCCACTTTTCCTTGGACTCGGTTTTCTCTTGCTCAGAACAACCGCCCTCTTTCGTTTTCCGAGGCGGATGCTCTTGAGTGGCTGGAGACTGTTCCGACTTGTTGGTGTGCGGAATCGTCAAGCCCGCAAAGAACTCTACCGGCTGGATGAGATGTCCCTGCTGGTCAGCAAGGACAAACTCGTTCTCTTGGCAGATGGCTTCAAGTCTGCTATCGCGACTTCATCGGCAAACCT
Organism: Candidatus Omnitrophota bacterium; assembly: GCA_029558215.1. GTDB lineage: Bacteria > Hinthialibacterota > Hinthialibacteria > JAKQFZ01 > JAKQFZ01 > JAKQFZ01. The sequence continues at coordinate 2,507 of JAKQFZ010000064.1, read as the reverse complement.
GTTTAAACTGAACCGAGTTGTTCATATTGTCCATCAAATGAAAGAAGACCAAGGGATTCTCAACGCCCTCGATGAACGCGAGCAAGAAGGAACGCTCCATTCCCGAGGCAGGATGCATCGAGAACGTCTCCAGCGTCGTCTGGCTTTGTACAGAGCAAAACATGCCGACATTGCACATCTTTTCTCGGACACTTCAAATCCAACACTGCACCAGATTCGTTCCGCATTGGCATGGGTGAAACAACAATCCCGACCTCTGCGCAAATGGTTCTGGAGTGCCAGTCCAAATCAACTGAGATGGCTTCAGGGCATCCTTGGTCAGTGGGTAGATTCTGCGTCACAGGATGTCGTCTGGCGAAGATCTGTGGCGAATTCAGCATGGGCGATTCTTGCAGTGTCCACGGCAGGTTGCTGGTTTCTACGGTCGCTCTCTCTGCCGTGGATCTACATCGTTGTGCGATGGATCAACGGAGCATAGACCCGCCAGGGAAGACTGAACGACGCCAACGCAATCACGCGAAAGTTGGAGAATCCGAGAAGCATGGTGACCCGAGCCACCGAAAGACCTGTCTACGATCCACCCACTACCTGAAGCATTCGGGTCAAAGCGAGTCGGGCACGATCGGCAATGTCTGACTCAATGCGAACAACCGGTTGCATCGTCTCCAGTGCATTTCGGATGCTTTCCAGAGTCATCTTCTTCATATTCGGGCACAGGAGCCAATCGGTTGGAATCAGGAAGGTTTTGTTCGGATGATCCCGACGCAGTCGCTCGGTCATCCCCCTTTCGGTGCCAACAATGACCGTGGCACCTTCAGGAAGACCTTGAACATAACGCGCCATGCCGCTGGTTGAAACGACTTTGTCGGCAAGGTCAATGACCTCAGGTCGGCATTCCGGATGACACATGAACAGCGCATTCGGGTGTTTCTCTTTGAGCGCCAAAACCATCTCGCGTCTTAATGAGTCATGGGGTGGACAGAATCCCTCCCATGGAATGATTGTCTTGTCGGTGTGTCGGGAGACCCAATGTGCAAGGTTCTTGTCCGGAACGAAGATAACCTTTCGCTGGGGAATGGCATTGACCACTTCAATGGCGTTGGCCGATGTGCAGCAGATGTCCGACTCCGCCTTCACGCGGGCGGTTGTGTTCACATAGGAAACCACCGCGGCGTCCGGATGCTGTGCCTTCAGATCCAAGAGCCCGTCCACATCCACCATATCTGCCATCGGGCAGCCCGCCTTCATCTCCGGAAGCAGAACCGTTTTCTGAGGAGACAGGATCGCTGCAGTTTCCGCCATGAAGTGCACACAGCAGAAGACGATTACCTGTGCGTCCGTCGCAGCGGCCTGGCGTGACAGCCCCAATGAATCACCCAGGAAATCCGCCAGTACATGAATCTCGGGTCTTTGATAATAGTGAACCAGAAAAACGGCTTTGCGTTCTGACTTCAGTTGCAGTATTTGTTCCGTGATCGCCTTTGTTCGTCTTTCATCCATTTCGATTCTCAGTCCTATCCGTTGCCTGGTGTTCGAGCATGATTCATCATCTCCAGGCATGTATTGTAATGAATGGTCACTGTATCCCAAATGCTCATCGCATAGCCACCCGCCAGAAAAGTCACTACAGGAACGCTTCGTTTACAACTCTCACTGTAGACAGTCCGATCTCTCATGCGGAGCCCTTCCGTTGTGAGCCGCAGACGTCCCAGTTGATCGCACTCATAGGGATCGGCTCCAGCAAGGTAAGCCACCAAGTCCGGTTCATGCTGGTCCAATATCTTTGGAAGCACGTCTGTCAAGAGCTCAAGATAGCGTTCATCACCGACACCCATATCCAAGCCAATATCAAGATCGCTTCGTTCCTTCTTCGGATAGAGGACTTCCTGGTGCATCGAGAAAGTGAAGACATTGGGATCGAACTGAAAGATGGATGCTGTTGCATTGCCTTGATGCAAGTCCAAGTCCACGATCAAAGCCTTCCTGATTCGCTCTTCCTCTTTCATGCATCGAATGGCCATGGCAACGTCATTGAGATAGCAGAAGCCCTCTGCATGATCGGGAAAGGCGTGGTGAAACCCGCCACCAATGTTCATGCATATGCCAGAGCCGTCAGGTCTAAGTGCCTGTCTGGCTGCTTCAATGGAGCCACCTGCATTCAGTATCGCCGCCTCGACAATCTCTTTAGTGATCGGCATCTCGGACTGACGGGTTCTCTCCGTGTGCTTGCAGCCAAGCAGATCGCGCAGATACTGACTCGTGTGAACCAGGAGAATCTGCTCCTCTGTGGCCGGTTGGGGAGCGATGAAGAGTGTCTGGGGTATTCCTGCTTCATTGCTGAGTCGGGCAGAGAGAAGTCGGTACTTTGCGATGGGAAAAACATGATCGCGAAGTTCGGCGTAGTAAGCGTCTGAGTATACAAACATTTTCCGTGCTCATTTGGGTGTTACAGCTGTGCCGGTGTGTGCTCCGACGTAGCCCAAGCCCTGTATCTCCTGAAGCTGATC
>JAKQFZ010000054.1 GCA_029558215.1 Candidatus Omnitrophota bacterium | reverse complement strand
CAATGCAGTTCCAGATTGGGTGCGTCGCCTTCGGGGCGAGAACGTTCATCCTGAAAGAACACCAGAGGAGATTTGGGAGCATCTGTCGCGCACAGCGTGAATTGTACCGATACATCGCCTCTTGATGCGAGGCTGGTTTCGTTGGTTTTCTCCGGTTAATGCTGTTGATGCCCTGTCGCAGCTCAATTCGTTCCAGCGGTACGATATGAAGAGGAGACAGATTGAGATGCTCGGGCATCCACGAAGGCAGATTCATCCAAGTCATGCAGGGCTTATATGTCCGGTTGAGACACCTGAATCAGAGAAGTTGGGGATATCGCTTCACTTGACGACTGAAACTGACTGCGACGTCTATGGGAATCTTCGTTTTGCTGGTAATGCCGGGGAGGAGTTTGGAGCACTCAGTCATGCAGCATCTATCATCCCTTTCTATCAGTACAATGACTCGGTGCGCTCTTCGATGGGTGCCAAGAACCTCAAACAGGCTCTTCCCGTGCTTGGATCAGAACCACCGCTGATCAAGACTGGCAGAGAAGACATTAATGCAGAGATATTGCGTCCTCTTGCAGATTGTGGCTTCGTGCCAAAGACTGATTCTTTCTTCCACCCTGGTAGCGATGTTCTCGTCGCTTACCTTCCTTGGAAGGGTTGGAACTATCAAGATGCAATAGTAGTGAATGAAGACCTTGTTAAGCGAGGTACTTTTGATTGCCAATGCTTCAGTACGGAGTCGGTCTACATACAACCAGATTTTGAACCGACAGAGCCGTCCAATCCCAGAACGATTCTGGAAGGTTTGCTTTCTGGTAGCCGCTATGACTCCAAAGAAGGGCATTTCCTTCTGAAGACCGGAAACTGGGTTTCGGAAGACACGGTCATTGCACATTTCAAGGATTCTGAAGGTGTCATCGGTAGGGTATATGCTGGTCACGAAGGATTTCTGAACGAGATAAGGTACATCCCCTCCCCCTATGCTTCCTGCGGAGGTCGCCTGACATGGAGGGTTTCTCGAAGCACGCCCCTGAGCGTTGGAGACAAGCTGATG
>JAKQFZ010000012.1 GCA_029558215.1 Candidatus Omnitrophota bacterium | reverse complement strand
AGGCGGTCAATTGAGTTGAACCGCACTTCGCTTTCCCAATGCGGTCGAACTAGACCTTCGCTCCAGTGAGACATTGCTCCCTCTCCTCGATCTTCTGATTGACGTACTGGGTGATGTCGCCGAAAGTCTGGAAAGACTCAGCGGCGCTGTCAGGGATCTCGATCTTGAACTCGTCCTCGATGGAGATGATCAGATCGACGAGGTCCAGTTCGTCCAAACACAGTGATCGGATCGTGGTCGATGCCACGATATCGATTGGATAGATTTCGTTGACCAACCCTTGAATGACTTCCATCGTGTCCATGACATTCTCCTTGAAGAAGCACACCCGGAGGGAATCGAACCCCCACAAACGCTTTAGAAGAGCGTTGTTCTTCCGTTAAACTACGGGTGCCTCAGTCTACCCAGCCGTCTCCCCTTCGCCAGTGCCAAAAACGATGTTTGATCACCTCGAAGAGTAGACGCCAAAGGGAGTCAGCTTCATAACTCCCCTCGGCTACTTCCAACCTGTACTTACTGCTTCGCTGCTTCTGCGTCATTTTTCGCCGCATCCAATTGAGCCTGCATCATGTTCAAGTAGTTCTGGGCGTCGAGCAAGTCCTTGGCCCTCTTGTCGTGATCCTTACGGTGATACGACCGCTTCGTGAACAGGTGAACCCAGTTGCCAAGTTCCTGCAACGTGTACTCAGTCCATGCGCCTTCGTTGTACTTGGGCTGGTGCTCGTTGAGCGATTCTGGAGTTTTTACTTCGGCCATTGGTATTTCCTTAATTTTGGGGCTGTAAAACACAGATTACCCCATTTTGCCTTCAGGTGCAACACCATCTTCTGGCCAAGTGCCTTCCGCTATCTTAATCTTAGGCCCTTTCTTCCAGAGCAGCCACGCACGGAGGTGCATACAGATGAAAACCGAATTCATGATGATGATCGCCAAACTGCCGCACATCACGCCGAGGCACACCCCGAAGGAACTACCGAGCATACCCAGAAGGAACGCCGAGCGGACCCTGTTTCCCAGCAGCCACAGGTGCAAGACCAGTATGACGAATACGGCCCAGTCCACCCCATAATACTTAAACAACATCTCGCCACTCC
>JAKQFZ010000005.1 GCA_029558215.1 Candidatus Omnitrophota bacterium | reverse complement strand
GTCGGATGAAGCGCAGGGACATTGAGCGCCGCTTGCGAATGGCTGGGTGCTATCTGAAGCGCGAAGGGGCTTCGCATCGTCTTTGGATCAACCCGAAGAGTGGTGTCGTGGAAGCAGTTCCCAGGCACAACGAGATCAAAGAGCCTTTGGCGCGGAAGATCCTAAAGAAGTTGAATGCAGAGTGACCCGCATCTCTTGCGGATCAATCTGATTCTCAGTTCTCTGGCGTGAAAGAATGAACGGGATTCTGGTAAACGTTCTGGTGATATAAGCACTCGCCGCGATCTTCATTACGATACTTGCATTGATTGCCGGACTTTGGGTTTGGAGATCCGGCCTTGCGGAGATCATCGGGAAGATACAGTGCGCAATATCGGTCCTGACCTTACTCACGCAAGCAGCTGTCTTTGGATACTACGCCATCAATCCACCCCCTCCATCTGACCCTGGCATCAACGCTCTGATGCCGTGGACAACCTTCTGCAGGACTGTGGGACCTATGTCGCTCATTCAGGCAGTGTCACTCTTTGCGTTACTTGGGATCGTCGTAATACGAACAATGAAGCAACGAATCCACTGTGGGTTTACTAAGACCAGGACGTAACTTTACATGAAAGGAAGACGTAATGAGGGGATAGCCAGAGGACGACATTCGGGATTCGGGAAAAGGATGGCAAAGCTACACATCGTTCCGGCGGCGCAAAGGATGGACAGGCTCATGTTCTCCGAGCAGGAGGAGTACATCGAACATGCCGTCCACGTTGGAACTTACACCTGTCCTTGGTGTGGGCAAGCGGTACAATTCCGAACACAGCATTTCCGCAAGCATGAGAAGAGGAATCCTTCAAACCTGCGCCAGGAGTGGCAAACGGTTTTCAATGCTTTTCGACCGGTATCTCCAAAAGGATGGGAGTCGTTCCTGGATTTCCACTGTCCGCAGTGTGATGCCCCTGTACGCATCATCTACGATGCAGGAGGTGAATGGGCAATGGGTGTTCATTCATGGGTAGTTAAGGAAATTGTCGAAACTAATTATCCACAGATGGCACAGAAGGACACAGATTTTGGCTAATCCAATGTTCTGTCTCATCTGCGGTCATCTTTGTAATCTGCGGAGTATGTTCTCTGATTATCCACAGATAGCACAGATAGACACGGATTATTTCTTGTCTTCTGTCCTATCAGCGGTCATCTGCGTCATCTGTGGAGTATGTTCTCTGATTATCCACAGATAGCACAGATAGACACAGATTGTTTCCTGTCTTCCGTCCTATCAGCGGTAGTCTGCGGAATCTCGCTTTCTGAGACCGTCAGCCCGGAAGGCAAGAGAAGACCTGTTCAGCGAAGTTTGAACTCCCCACACCAGTCGTCGGGACGCACTTCAGGCCATTGGACATGGACTTGCTTTTCAGTACGGCGGACTCGGAGCAGGGGTTCAGGAGCATTGCGTCGGCAGATCAGTCCCGCTTTGTGCTCGTGCGAGGACTCATCATGAAAAGGCTCATCCGAAAAAGCACAGTTGGCACAACAAATCCGCTCCGACATGACGATTCTCCCTTAGTGCATGATGCCGCCTTACACCTGAACTCTCATTGCCCAGGAAAGACTCCACACAATGAGACTGCAAGACAACTCTTGGATCTTGATACTTCCCGCAACTCTGAATCTCAACGGTTCCCGTCAGAACTGATCTCGAACAAGGCGATTCCAAGAGGCTCCATTGAGGAAACTTCGTCAGTCCAACTCGCACTCTCGATGTGGCGCGTCTGAGTCTGTTTGCCGTTGGAGTCAAATCCCTTCACGATGTACTTGCCATCTTTCGAATCTATCCACGGAGCGAGATTGCATTTGAACTCGACAGAGCGTTTGCCCGCTCGATTGAGAAGTAGCAACAACGCTTTGTTCGGTCTGATGTACGCTGCCACATGAGCGTTTGGACACGATTCGCTGAGCAAATTGTCACCGATGAAACGCCCTTCGGTGAAGTATTCAAGAAACTGACTGCGTAAGGCGGCGCATTCCTTGAGCGCCTCGCTCATCGCTGGATAGTTGTATATCCAATCAGAGCCATTCACAGATTCGGTCTTGCGAGGCATGACATTGAGATAGAGGTTGTCCAGGAAGGCCATCTTCACCACATCAGGGGCTGCCGTGACGATGCAACTGATTCGGGGACTGGGGAAGACGCTTGTGAAGGCCTGACAGTTTCGAAATCCCCCCCAGTTCCAGGTGTAATCAATGTAGTCGGCATCGATCTCCATATTCCAGAGTTCTTCCGTGGAGAAGGTGGATTCGGGATCAGCCTTCTTGGCCTCAGCTCTCACCTTCGACATGATCCTGATGATATTCATGTTCGGCTCAGTCCAGTACTGATCCCATGAAAGCGAGGGGATGCCGATGTTCACGTAGTGCAGGCAGGATTCCAAGACTTCCTTCTGCCACAGTTCGTTGTTGGTGTCGACGCCGGCACTCTGGTAGAGCGAGATGTACGGGGCCTGGAAGGGCGGAATCGCCTCGGGATGCTGCGGCCATCCGCCTTCGGTCGGAATGGTGAGGCCATATTTGGCACCGGTATCATGACCCGCCTGCAAAACGCTGATAAAGGGCGCAACATTCACTCCCAACTCTCTGGCTCTCTTGATTCCATTGACGAGATCCTGTTCCGTCCCCAAGTTTGAGGAAGGTTTGGGTATGGGAAGTTTGAAGCCTTCTGTGTAACTCCACATAACCATTTCCGCTATGCCGTGACGGAGGCTGTCCTCTGCCAGTGCGGGCAGGTCTTCGAACTTCCAGACAGTATCCTGAGGATCTTTTGGAAAGCCCTTACTCATCCAGATCGTGCGAAACCCTAGACCTTCGCGCACATGCTTTGGCATGGGGAATTCCTTGTTGAGGTGGCTTCTCGCGTACTCGGCGTAAGGTTCAATTCCCTTGGCCCAACCGTTTGCGTGAGGAGTCAGAACGAATTCTCCGCTCTCCCATTTCCCGCCCGGTTCGATGGTCAGCAGGTGAGTGCAAAGCAGCCGCAGTTTTGGCTCGTTCGGATCCAGATGCAGACGCACAGGAACGATCGGGTCCCAGCCCCAAGCCTTATGAAAGAGACTGAGGCCTCCCCTGAGCCCCCCGACGTTCATCCATCGTACCCACATTTCGCTGAACATTCCGCCCGATTTGTACTCAGCCATGCCACAGGAGGGGTTCATGCAGAACTGCTGGCTCAACCGTCCCTCATCAGGTACCAGTTCTCTGAAGGGTTTGCTTACGAAGGAGGCGGTTCGGAATTCAGTTTGATCCGGCCCTTCGAAAGGGATGAGTCCCATCAGATCAGGGAAGATGACCTGGCGAACAGTCACGTCGGAGTGATTTTCAACCGTGCAACTCATGACGATGGACTTCCCATCAGTGGCGGCTTCAAGCGTTACCGTCGCGGCTACGGCTCCCGGCTGTTCGAAGACCGAACGGCTGCCACCGAGGCGCTCGTAGCGAACGGTCACCCGATCGTCTTGAACATCGAACGATGCACCTTTCGAAAAACGCGAAGCGAGCCGCAGAGGCTGGAAATCACTGACGGGATAGGCGAGATCCAGAAGTCCCGCCTTATCTGGAGTAGTCTCAATCATGGCTCCAGGGCCGGGATAGCTGAGTTTGGTGATGCCACCGGTTTGTGCATCAAAGGTCAGTGTTGCACCATTGAGTGTGGCGCTGATCTCAGATTTCATCGGTTCATCTCCTTGGGCTGACGAGATAATTGCAGCTCCTGTCACAATAATAACCCACAGTCTTTTCATCCACATAGCATATTTCCCTTCACGGCAGAGATAGTGCGGGTTGTGCCCGACAAAAACAAGCAGTCGGGCTAAGCCCGAATGACGGTTTCTAATGCTCTCCGCCGGTGATCTCAAACAGGGTGATTTCAAATGTCTCCACTGATGGAGTCTTGCCGTTCCAATTGCCGTTCTTCAGGTGAAGCGTATCCGTCAATTTCCCTGTCGAATCGTATTGCCTTATCGTGTAATCGCCTTTGTCGGAATCAAGCCAGGGTGCCAAATCGCACTTGAAGTGAACTGGCCCCGCCCCGCCCTGATTCATGACCAACAACAATGCGCGATCGGGCATAATGTAACTGGCGATATGTGTGTTCGGGCAGGGTTCACTGAGCAGGCAACTGCCGATCAAACGGCCTTCGGTGAAGTATTCAAGAAACTGACTGCGTAAGGCGGCGCATTCCTTGAGTGCCTCGCTCATCGCCTGATATTTGTATATCCAGTCAGAACCGTTTACAGATTCGGTCTTGCGAGGCATGACATTCAGATAGAGGTTGTCCAGGAATGCCGCTTTGACGACATAAGGTGCTTCCGTGACGATGCAACTGATTCGAGGGGAAGGGAAGACATTCGTGAACGCCTGGCAGTTGCGGAATCCCCCCCAGTTCCAGGTGAAATCGAGATAGTCGGCGTCTACCTCAAGGTTCACCATCTCCTCACCGGAAAGGGTGGATTCGGGGTCAAGCCGTTTCGCCTCAGCGCGAACCTTCGACATGATCCTGATGATATTCATGTTCGGCTCAGTCCAGTATTGATCCCATGAAAGAGATGGGATGCCAATGTTTACATAATGCAGGCAGGATTCCAGAACTTCCTTCTGCCACAGTTCGTTGTTGGTGTCGACGCCGGCACTTTGGTAGAGCGAAATGTACGGGGCCTGGAAGGGTGGAATCGCCTCAGGATGCTGCGGCCATCCGCCTTCATTGGGAACCGTCAGTCCGTACTTATGGGCTGTGTCATGTCCTGCCTGCAGCACACTGACAAAGGGTGCAACATAGACACCCAAATCCTTGCAGGCCTTGACTTTGTTCGAGAAATCCTCTTCTGTGCCCAGGTTGGAGTAGGGTTGGGGTATGGGCAGTTCGAAGCTTCGCATACAACCCCAAACAACCATATCGTTCAACCCGTGTTGTCTGCTCTCTTCTGCCAGTGCGGGCAGATCTTCGAATTTCCAGACAGTATCCTGAGGATCCTTTGGAAAGCCCTTGCTCATCCAGATCGTGCGAAACCCCAGACCTTCGCGCACATGCTTTGGCATGGGGAATTCCTTGTTGAG
>JAKQFZ010001178.1 GCA_029558215.1 Candidatus Omnitrophota bacterium | reverse complement strand
TTTACAGACCTTTGCGGATTCACGAGCGTCTCGGAAAAGATGACCTCAGACCAGGTTGTCACGATGCTCAACGAGTATTTCCAGGAGATGCTGAAAGCCGTCTCATCGTATGGGGGAATGGTGGATAAGTACGTAGGCGACTCCATCATGGTCGTATTTGGGCTTCCGGAAGCCGGCCCCCACGACGCTTTAGACGCCGTTCATTGCGCTCTCGATATGCTCGAAAGACTCGAAGCACGCAAGAAGAGCCAGACACCTGGCTTTTTCTCAAACCTCAACATGAGGACGGGGATAAACACGGGCAATGTTACGGCAGGTAATATCGGAACTGAACGCAAACAGCAATACACGGTCATTGGTGACAGCGTCAATGTGGCATGCCGACTGGAGTCGTTGGCTCCACAAAACGGTATTCTTATCTCAGACACTACCTATCATGAGGTACAACAGGAGATCGCTGTTCGTTCATTGGGATCGGTTCCGGTCAAGGGTAAGGAAGAAGGCGTAGAAGTCTACGAAGTCTTGGGACGCAAAGCGGAAATGTGAACATGAACAGGACTTCTACAGGGATTGGCCGGTAGCATGTGAGTGCAAACGTTTTTGGTAGGGTGCTCTCTATGAACGGTCACAGTAGCCGTTTGGCAGAAGCGTAGCGCTGCGCTGCACGATCTGCAGATATCGCTCAAGCCTCTTGTTCGACCTCCCGTTTCTCTCGAATGTACTTCCGGATGTCTTTCACGACCTCGTCAAATTCAGACCGGTTGCAAGAAGTCTCTCACCAAATCTGTGTCAAGACATGCTCTCGGTTGCGACTTTCGCAAATCCCTCACACATCAAGATTCCATCCGTTCCGCCAAGACAGATCCAACATCTCAAAGACGCAATGTGCTACAGATATTGACTTTGCGAGAACTGAGATTAGAATGCCGTATATGAGGTGACACCATGAGGTTCTTTCCCACTTATCCATGCCCCAAATGCGGCACCGATCTGGGCTTTCCCAATATCTACAACCGCAGCTGCATCAGTTATCGGTTTTGGTGTCAATATGTTTTTCGCTGCTCGGGATGCGGTAGCATTCTGCGCGTTCGCAATCTCTGGCGGGCCGCTGCAATCCCATGCCTATCGCTTGTTTCTCTTATTGTGGTGATTTGTTTCTCTATCACGTCCTTTCCAACCGTACGTCCTCTTCTCGAGCGCAACATGACAACGAGTGTAGCCATCTTTCTTCTGACGATCTATCTTCACTTGATCTGGTGCAGCGCTCGATGTCCTTGTCTTCAGGAAGTCTCTGTAAAGAGTAATGCATTACAAGGCAGGGCATCGCTTGTCACTCTTGGTTTTGCGTTGATGACCTGCCTGCTTTTTGCTTTTGCGTTGTCACGAGAATCAGATTCACGGAGTCTGGCGGGACTGATTTTCGGATTCCTGCTTGCCCTCATCACGCTGGTTCTTTGGATTTCGAAGGCGAAGGTTTCCCCTGAAGAACCTTCAAGAAGAGATGTCTTTCGAGACAAAGAGCGGTAGACAGAAAACATTTTCATTTTCCCTTGCCACTTTGGACTGACATACCTATATTTGCAGGCAATGTTCTCAGGCTTCCGGAGGTTTTTCACACTATGGACAAAAAGGGAATTTCACGTCGAAAGTTTCTGCGCCGTTCCGGAGTGGCTGCAGCTGCATTCTGCATTGTGCCACGCCATGTGCTGGGCGGTCCCGGTCAAACGCCCCCAAGCGAGGTGATCACTCGTGGAGTGATTGGCACCGGTGGGATGGGAATGAACCACGTCGTTCCCAACCAGGAAGGACAGCCACCGGAAACTCTTGCCGTCTGCGATGTGGACAAGGATCATCTGGCCAACGGACTTAGGAAGGCGGGACATTCCTGTGACGGATACAGCGACTTTCGCCGTGTCTTGGAGCGGAAAGACATAGACACGATACACATTGCCACACCGCCTCATTGGCACGCTCTGATCTCCATCGCCGCCGCACAGGCAGGCAAGGATATCGTCTGCGAGAAACCCATGAGCAAGTACATTGCCGAAGGTCGTGCGGTCATCAACGCCGTTCAACGCTACGGTCGCGTTTTTCAGATCGGCACCTATCGGCGATTTGGCACCTACGAACAGTTTGGAGAGTCAAAGAGACTTAGGAAACTGATCAGCAGTGGGTTGCTGGGCTCTCCGCTAATCGTCCGAGTGACCCGAGGACAGGGATTCAACTGGAAAGTGGATCAGTGGAGTGGAAAGACAGACCTCGTCCCACAACCTGTACCGGACGTGCTTGACTACGATTTCTGGCTGGGACCTGCCCCGTTCAAACCATACCATCCCCATCGCGTACATGGAAGTTTTCGAGGCTACTGGGACTATGACGGCGGTGGACTGAGTGATATGGGACAGCACTATCTGGATCCGATTCAGTACTTTCTGAACAAGGATCACACAAATCCTGTTGAGATCGAAGCCATCGCTCCATGGC
>JAKQFZ010001106.1 GCA_029558215.1 Candidatus Omnitrophota bacterium | reverse complement strand
TGCACATCGGGAAGTTCTCAACCGCAGATGGGAAGGGGAACCTCTTTGGTATCGAGTACCGCCAGCCGGCAGAAGTTGCAGATGCTGAATATCCGTTCACCATGATGACCGGTCGTCTCATCTTCCATTACCACTCACGTTCACAGACTGACAGAAGTGCTGCCCTTCACTACGAAGTACCGGCATCATATGTCCAGATCAACAACGAGGATGCAAAACGCCTCGGTATCGGACAGCATGAGAAGATCCTGATCTCCAGCCGCCGTGGAAAGACCGAGACTCTCGCACATGTGACCGATGAGATCGGACCAGGTGTCCTGTACATGACCATGCACTTTAACGAAGGTGTAAACAACCTGACCAACACCGCACTTGACCCGATGTCCAAGATGCCGGAACTCAAGCACTGTGCTGTGAAAGTTGAGAAAATGGGAGGGAACTAAGATGGCAGCAAAAGGAGATATGATCTATGCCTGGACTACTGACAGCGGTGTTGCCAAGAAGGCAGAGTGTGGTGGTGCAGTAACGACCCTGCTCAAATACGCACTCGAAAACAAGATCGTTGATGTTGTTGTCGCAGTCAAGAAGGGATTTGACCTGTATGATGCCGTTCCCGTTGCCATAACCGATGCAAAGGATCTTGACCAGACCGCCGGTTCCCTGCACTGTGGTACCCTGCTCATGTCCACCTTCATCCAGAAATACCTGGACGGGGCAAAGAATATGAAAGTGGGTGTCGTCGTCAAGGGTTGCGACCTCATGAGCCTTATCGAACTTGGAAAGCGAAATGAAGTCAACATGAACAATGTCCTTACCATCGGTGTAAACTGTGGTGGTTCTGTAAATCCAATTCAGGGCCGGAAGATGATCAAGGAGAAGTTCGGTGTTGATCCAGACAAGGTTACCAAGGAAGAGATAGACAAGGGTCAGTTCATCATCGAGTATGAAGGCGGACACAAGGGCATCAAGATCGATGAACTTGAAGATGAGGGCTTTGGACGCCGAAGCAACTGCCGCCGGTGCAAGTATAAAATCCCCCGCCAGGCAGACCTTGCCTGTGGTAACTGGGGAGTTATCGGAGAGAAAGCAGGAAAGGCAACCTTTGTTGAAGTATGCAGTGACAAGGGTGCTGACCTCGTCTCAAAGGCAGTATCCGCTAAGAAACTGGAGACCAGTGCTGCTGATCCAAAGGGAATTGAGATCAGAGGCAAGACCGAGGGGGCCATGCTCAAACTCGGTGAAAAGTGGCGCAAGAAGGAGTTTACCGCACTTCGTGACAACCTCTGGGACTTCATCAACGCAGAAACATCCCGGTGTATCAAGTGTTACTCCTGTATTGAGAAGTGTCCGGTCTGTATCTCCACACCATTTGAGGGAAGACCAGAATCATATATGGTCAGACCTGGGTACATCCCGTCAGATCCGATGTTCCACCTTCGCCGGTTTGCTTCCATCTCTGACAGTTGTGTGAACTGTGGTCAGTGTGAAGAA
>JAKQFZ010001096.1 GCA_029558215.1 Candidatus Omnitrophota bacterium | reverse complement strand
CTCAACATGACCAAGCAGGACGTCATCGAACTGCTGGACCAGATGGAGCCCGGCGTCGATCACGGCGGCCTGTCCGGGGAATCGCTCATCGCGGCGAAGCAGAAACTCGGCGTCGGCGTGCTCAAGAACAAACAGCAACTGATCCACGCCCTGGAAAAGGCGGCTGGCCAGGAGCTGGCGGAGAAGGCCAAGCAGGAAGCCGCCACGGCCGCGCCTACCACGGGCACCGGCCTTTGCCCATCGCGAAGCTGCCGAGATGGACAGCACCTCATTTGACTGGGAGAACAGACCGGAGAGATGCTCTGAGACTACCAAGCATGAGGGCAGCTGGGTATTGTAGGACCCAACCAACAATCATTCCTACGATAAACCCCGCTTCCCCATTGGTGAGCGCACCCACCACAGCGGAGACTATGAACAGAGTCCATCGCACGACAAGAAAATAACGGGGTAACATTGAGAATAGTTCATCATCGGCGAGCTTTCGGATGTAGCTATTCTCAGGCTCGTTATTGACGACCCTCTTGTAGTATGACTTCGCTTCTTTCGGTCTGCGCCTTTGCAGCTTCCTCGCAATTAGCAACAGGAACAAATTGTTCTGACCAATCATGTATCCATTCTCACCCTCTCTCAGAGCAACATCCGGGTCACCATTTAAGACCACAGACCAGAGATACACACTCTCTCTATCTGGTGCAAGTCTCTTGGCCTGCTCCAGACTCTCCTTTACCCTGACCGCATCGTTGTTGTACGCAATGGCAAGAAGCACATAGGCCTCCCAACCATTGGGATAATCGCTCGCGAGTCTTTCAAGCGAAGACACCTGACATTCAGTGCCCACTGGTGAATTGAAGAAGCTGAGACATTCGAGAAGATTGTACATATACTGATTCGTAATATTCTGATGATGTGCAGAAAGCCACCTCCGGAATGCATCTCCACTCTCGGTGGCCTGATTCCGATCCTCGGATGTAAACACGCTCTTAAGAAGCAGCTTGGAGTCCGCCCTGTCCTGGAACCAATTGGCAAGTTCTTTCAAGGGATGACCAGGCGACGCGAGACGGTAAATCCGGTTCCAATCATTGCCATTGATCGCCGCCACTAATGAGTCTTCAATATTGTCCTGATCCATTTTTCTTCACGCTCCCCAGGTGTGCTAAGTAAGCGACGTCAATTCGCCGCGCTACGGCCGGCTTCATTGCTCCAACATCGGTCAGCGATGGATACTCGTTCACTTCCACAAGGTCGGTCTCCCCAGAAAGAGAATGCAGAGGACAGTCAAGACGACGGCAGCCAAGATCATCTTCATATTAGAGTCTCCTCAATTGCCTATTGCCGATTCGACGACGAACGACCGAATAGCGTGGAAAGGACCGCAAACACACCAAGACCGGCAAAGATCCCAATCAGCGGATCACCCGAACCCATTAGCCCTGCAATCGGGCCACCAACGACGAATATCGCTAAGAAAGAAGCAAGTAGTATCGTGCCTCTCGACATGCTACGCCCATCCCCAGTGAATCACTTCTTCGAAGCCTTGTCCCTCAGCAATTGAATCACTTCCTGATTGCCTCCTGCTTCTGCTACTTCCATCATGGTCTTGACAAACTGCGGCCTCCAGTCTGGACCGATTGTCAATTTCTTGTTTAGGTCTGCACCGGAAGCAATCAACAGGGCCACAAGCTCTTTGTTCCCCTTGAAGGCTGCAAAATGCAGTGCTGTTGCTCCAAAGGCGCCTCTGATTCGGCTTGCTATCGTTGGCGATAGGAGACTCTCCCCTTTAATCGGTTTGACCGCTTGGTCCAGCGCGCCTGTATAAGCTTTACTGAACACATCCACCGGGCTGACTGGGATTTCGGCATCCACCGCAGCTCCATGCTCAAGCAATAGGCGCACGACGGGAATATGGCCATTCCAGGCTGCTCGGTGGAGAGCCGTGCCTGATTTGTCCGTCCACGTGGTGTCTGCACCTTCCGCCAAAGCCTTCTTGACCTGCTCCGGGTTTCCCTGCTCCGCCCCGGCAAGGAGTTGTTCCCTCGCGGCGCGAACCGCCTTATCTTCGCAGCCGCAAAGGGCAGATGCGGATATGAAAAGAATGGGAAGGAAACTCAAGCGTCCTAATCCTCGTAGAATGGTGATTGGATGATGTCGTAATGCTCTGATGGGATCGCCTCCTTTACTTGAAGACCATCGTCTTGAACAAGGGGTCGAAGAAAGTTCTGTCTGCATTGTCGTATCTCTCAATGGTGGTCGAACACGTGAACGAGAATGCTCTTCCGTTGTGCAGGAAAGTGAGTTGACGAAGCTTCTTCTCCGGTTTCTGCGTCAGAATGTGCACATGTTCAATGGCGCGCTTGTCGCCCTGTTTGCCGATCTTGATATCGTTCACCGAGACTCTCTTGTAACCTTTCAATGGCATGTTCTCGTTGGCCAGAAGCATGCTTTTCATGCCGTCCAATTCCTCCTCGGAGGCGTTTTCGAGAACCTTCACGTTTACTCGCTCCAATTCAAAAGAGGAATTGACCAGCCACAATGGCGTCTCAGGGGAAATCCTTGAGGCCATCGAGCCCGGGTTCTCCGCAGTGCATGCAACAACATCCGCGGGTATTTCGAAGGCAAATCCAAACTTGTCGTCGTTGTACTGCTTGGTTTTGCTTGACGCTGCGGAAGTCGGTTGCCCTGCCTCAACCGACGGAGAAGATTCCTTTTTGGCCCCAGCGGAGTTCTCAGCGACGCCACTGTCGAGTTGACGCAATTCCTTACTATCTGGGCAAAGCGCGATACCCTCCTGCAGGAATCTGCGCGCCTCTTGCATATTGCCCATCTCCTTGTAGAGATTAAACAACCTGACGTATTTGGACGCGATCGCAGCGGTCTTCTCCTGCTCGGAGAACTGTCTCTTCGGATCGAGGATAACGAACATATTGAGGAACTGCTCGAATACGGGACGGAGTGTTTCGAACTCGGCGATCGTTGGGGCCCTCAAAGCGATGGAGTACCAGAGAGAGCCATCCACAAACTGTACAACCTCCTCCGGTCCGGCTCCAGGACCAGTTCCGGCGATGTGCATCACCATCGTGATCGCATCACGGCCTCCTCTTGCGCCCTTGTCAATGGCGAAGGTGCTGCCGGATGGCATCCTTTGTGGGAGGGTAACTTCGACCTTATCTTTGCATTCAGCGTAAAGGTCCTCAAGTGTACTCATTCCTGATGGCAGAGGGCCGGAAATGACGCGGATGCCCACGTCCTCCTTGTTTCCTTCCCGAAAATCAACTTTGCTCCGGATAGTCTCCGACGGATAGCTGTGTTCCGTCCAACCCGATGGTGGAAAGGCAACAAAATAGCCGTT
>JAKQFZ010001075.1 GCA_029558215.1 Candidatus Omnitrophota bacterium | reverse complement strand
ATCTTCAGAAGGTTGTTGATGAACAGCGTGTAATTGAAACTGATATCGAAACACGAGGAAAAGGGAACGAACCGGTCTCTGTAGAACTTGGAGACCTGAAAATTTTAAAACCACTTGTCCGTGAAGCAGATGGTTCTCAGTCAGAACTGTTTCCGGGCGAAGCACGGCTGCGAAACATCACCTACGCAGCACCGATTCAGCTTGGTCTGACTCTTGTTCAGGGAGGAGTCAGACATGAGCCGGTTACTGCAACCATCGGACAATTACCGATCATGGTGGGTTCTGTTGCCTGCAATCTGTATGGCATGACTGATGAGGAGCGGACTTCCCATGGTGAGGATCCCCTTGATCCGGGTGGCTATTTTATAGTAAACGGTACTGAGCGTGTGCTCATGACGCTTGAGGATCTCGCCTCAAACAAGATCATGACCGAATATACCGAGCGGTACAGTGAGCGTATCTATGTTGCCAAGGTTTTCTCCCAGTTCCGTGGGTATCGTGCCCTGGTTGTTGTCGAGCGGAACCGGAAAAATCTCCTCGAAGTAACCTTCCCGTCTGTTGCAGGTCACCTTCGGTTCGTTGACATGATGCGTGCCCTTGGTATGACCAGTGATGCTGATGTCGTCCGTGCAGTCTCCACCGATGAAGAGATCCTTACGTTCATGATGCAGAACCTTGAGGAGAGCGAGTGTGAGACGGTTGAATGTGGTGTCATGTATGTCGGAAAGAAGCTGGCACCCAACCAGACCCGTGATTATCAGCGCAAACGAGCAGAGTTTGTTCTTGACAATTATCTTCTGCCTCATCTCAACTATCTGATGCCCCGGAATGTGGATGAAGAGGATGAGGAGTGCATGAAGATTGTGCATTCTGTCCGGCTTGCAAAGGCTCACTTCCTTGGACGTATGGCAGAAGCATGTTTTGATCTGGTTCTTGATCGGCGTCGTATCGATGACAAGGATCACTATGCAAACAAGCGGCTGAAACTGGCCGGTGACTTAATGGAAGA
>JAKQFZ010001070.1 GCA_029558215.1 Candidatus Omnitrophota bacterium | reverse complement strand
CCTGGCACTGCTGCCGGCGATCGTGGCTTCGGGGATTGTTTTTGGATATCGTGCCTTGGCTTTGATCGTCGTCTGTGGTGCGGTATGTGTGATCACGGAAGCGGCATTCCAGTACTTCACCGGCAGGAAAGTGTGTATTCAGGATGGCAGCGCATTGTTGTCCGGTGTCCTTTTGGCATTGATTCTTCCAGCCAATCTGCCCTTTTACCAGGCTGTTGTTGGTTCGGCTTTTGCAATGTTGTTCGGCAAGCACCTCTTTGGTGGACTGGGGCGCAACATCTGGAATCCGGCACTTTTGGGCAGGGCATTTCTGATGGCTGCGTATCCGGTCTCCATGACCAACTACCCAAGGTTGCCTGATGCGGTCACTCAGGCGACGCCTCTTGCGGCGATGAAATTCAACCAGGAACCGACCTCTCTCCTGAGTCTCTTCTTCGGGAACGTCTCCGGATCTCTTGGAGAAACATCTGCCGTGGCGCTCATCATCGGCGGTGTTCTGTTGATCTGGCTTCGGTACGCGGACTGGCGCATTCCCACTGGGATGCTCGGTGCCGTGATCGCCATCACTGGAGCCAACTGGGTGATTCGTCAGGGTCAGGTGGCCTCACCTCTGTTTCATCTGCTGAGCGGTGGACTCCTCATTGGGGCGTTCTTCATGGCGACCGATCCTGTGACAACACCTGTGACGAAACTGGGACGATGGATTTTTGGTCTCGGTGTTGGTTTCCTGGTGGCTTTGATTCGCCTCAAAGGGGGCTATCCCGAAGGAGTCATGTTCGCCATTTTGCTCATGAATTCTGTGCGTCCTTTACTGGACAGGTTGACGGTGCCCAAGACCTTTGGTCAGAAAAGGGTCGCCAAGTGATTTGTTTCTGGTGGTGCTAGATGAAGAAGATTCTTCACATGGTTGCAGTTTTGGGACTGACAGGGCTGATCAGCGGTTGGTCGCTTGCCTACGTCTACCAGGTCACCAAGCCTGTCATTGAGGCCAATGATGCAGCACGACTCGAAAATGCTCTGCATGATGTACTTCCCCAGGCCACTTCCTTCGACAGAGTGGACATCGCTGAAGGGGTCTATTATGTCGGCAAAGACGGTTCTGGAACTGTGGTTGGCTACGCCACCCCAGTTCAGGGCAATGGCTATCAGGGCGCGATCCGGATGATTCTGGGTATTGACATCCGCCTGGAGACAATGACTGGCCTCGTGATCTTTCCCAATGATGAGACTCCAGGCCTTGGCAACCGAATTCTCGAGAAGCCATGGCGCGATCAGTTTGCCGGACTGTCTCCCTATCCACAAGTCAACTACGTCAAAGGTCGCTCGCGTGAGAAGCCGAACGAAATCCAGGCGATTACCGGCGCGACCATCTCCAGCCGCAGTGTTGTCAGTGCAGTCAACAAGGGACTGACCGTGCTTCTCCGTGAAGTAGGCGGAACAAACCCTGATCAGGCTTCCCAGTTTGGGGCATTTCAATGTGAGGACTGTCCCAAGTGGATGAACAGGGCAGGGCAATCCTCTGGAACAACGCCGAAAGAGCCGCAGCCGGCAGCAGCACATCAGCCTGCTGCGACTTCCGAATCAGGAGGCGAACAATGAGCGGCACCGGCAGACCGCTTTACCGTGAATTCATCAAAGGAATCTGGCAGGAGAATCCTGTTTTGGTGCTCGTGCTGGGAACCTGCCCTACGCTTGCCGTAACGACTTCCGTTCTCAGTGGTTTCTCCATGGGTATGGCTGCCACCTTCGTCCTCGTGTGTTCGGGAGTGGCTTTGTCACCCATCCGAAAACTCATCCCAGATGAGGTTCGTATTGCCACATACACTGCGATCATTGCTCTTTTTGTTACTGTTGCCAAAATGGTTCTGGACGCCAGATTTCCTGAAATCAGTGCAAAACTGGGACCTTACATCCCGCTCATCGTCGTCAACTGCATTATCCTCGGAAGAATGGAAGCATTCTGCAACAAGAACAATATGATCCGATCGTTTCTCGATACACTCGGAATGGGTGTTGGGTTCACGTTGACGCTCCTGGTTCTTGGTGCGGTGCGTGAATTGCTTGGCTCAGGCACGGTGCTGGGTGGGACACCGTGGGAAACCACAATCTATGGTGAGACGATTAAGCCCATGGTTGTGATGCTTCTGCCTGCGGGCGCATTCATCATGTTTGGGCTTCTCGTCGGTGCGTATCGGGCGCTCAACCCGGCAAAGAGGTAAGACAAAATGGGTGCAGCGATTCTCGTTTTCATTGGTGCGGCGATCACCAACAACCTGGTGCTTGTCTACTTTCTGGGTATATGTCCCTATCTGGGCGTCTCCAACAAACTTTCATCGGCACTTGGGATGGCCACGGCGACAACCTTTGTCATGACTTTGACGGCTCCGATCTGTTGGTTGGTGTACCACCGACTTCTTATTGCCCACGACCTGCCATTTTTGCAGTATGTCGTCTTTATCATCGTCATCGCATCTCTGGTGCAGCTCGTCGAGATGGTTCTTAGAAAATACGTGCCGGTCTTGTACCGCGCACTGGGTATCTATCTTCCTTTGATCACAACCAACTGCGCCGTTTTGGGCTTGGCTCTGTTCATGGTGCTGCGGGAATACACCTTTCTGGAAAGCCTGTTTTTCGGTTTTGGCACAGGGTGTGGTTTCTCTCTGGCACTCCTGATCATGGCGGGCATTCGAGAGGAAATTCAGGACGCAGATATTCCCGAACCACTCAAAGGAGTTGGCATCACGCTTATCAGCGCCGGTCTTTTGGCTCTGGCGTTTATGGGATTCTCTGGAATGGTTTCCGCTTAGCAGGAAAAGGACCGAAGCGGAAGGTTAAGGAAAAGTCATGTCCGTTGTCGTCTTAGCGTCATTGAGCATGTTTGCCATCGCGGCCATTTTTGCTGTCTGTCTCGGTTTGGCAAACTTGAAACTGCAGGTGCAGAAGGATGCACGAGTCGTGAAGGCACGCGAATCTCTTGCCGGAGTGGACTGTGGGGGATGTGGGTATCCCAGCTGCAACGGGTACGCTGAAGCCGTGGTTTTTGATGGGGCTTCGGTTACCCTGTGCAGCCCTGGCGGAGCGGAGACCGTGAAAGCCTTGGCGGACTTGATGGGTATCGAACCGCCCGTGGTGAGCAATCGAGTTGCCGTGGTGCATTGCGGTGCAACAAAACTGACTCGAAAGCGGCGAGGTTTGTATTTTGGAATCAAGACCTGCCTGGCAGCACATGTCACGACAGGTGGCGATGTAATATGTCCCTACGGATGTCTGGGCTTGGGGGACTGTTTCAATGTCTGTGCCTTCGATGCCATTCGCATGGAAAAGGGTTCTCCTGTTGTAGATGCCAACAAGTGCACTGCCTGCGGGAAATGTGTCGCGGCCTGCCCCAGAAAACTGATCACCCTCCATGACTACGATCCACAGAAAGGTCTTGTTGCTGTGGTTTGCAGTTCGCGGGACAGGGGACCTGAGGTGAAGAAGGTTTGTGAAGTTGGCTGTATTGCCTGCAAAGTCTGTGAAAAACAGGGGCCAGAGAATGTATTCAAGGTGGAAGACAACCTTTCCGCTATGAACTACGAGCTTTACACCGATGCTTCTGCCTGTCAGCTCGCCATTGAGAAGTGTCCGACGCACTGCATTGCAGTGATCAACATCCGAACCAGTTGATATGGTTGTGGCTTTCAGAAAGCCTCTTTTTCTCAACGGGTTCAATGTCCTTGCCAAGTTCGCAGCGCAAACCAACCGGAGCAGTCTTCTGAGTCGCCTGTGCGACGTGGAAGGAGTTAGTAAAGGTGACAGCGATTCTGAATTCTGATATGACTTACACGTCAGCCATAGGGCGTCATATTGGATTCGGGATGTGTTGATGAGGAACAGAACTAGACTTCCCAAGAGAGTGATTCTCTTCTTCTGCTGTCTCCTGGCCTTCTGGCCGTTGGGAGAATGCTGTTCGCAACAGGGAACGCCACCAAGCACAGGCAACCCTTCTGGTGTCGCAGCAGGTCAGAGCCAACCTGCCTGGCTTTCCCCCTTTTCGCTCAGTTGGTTTCCGCTGCATTCGGGCTATGAAGTTGGAGCACTCGGGTTGTCCGGTCTGGACTACAACCTTCTTTCCGTCGTCACACCGACCTATACTCCTACCGCCACTCCAATCGGCCAACTGGAGTGGACGACGTACAATGTTGCCAACTCAGGTCTGAATCACAACGAAGTTACCTGTATTCTGGTGGATGCCACCAGAAGAATGTGGTTTGGCACCAACAATGGACTATGTCTCTACGATGGTGTTTCCTGGCAAACATTTACCAAAGAGAACAGCGGTATATGGGGTAACTACATCTCCGCCATCACTCAGGACTATCGGGGCAGAGTTATCGTCGGTATGTTGCTCGGATGGGCGCAGAACAACGGTATTGCCATCTTTGACAACGGCGTGTGGACATCTCATTGGCTCGCGGACGATTCCCGTACGGGCAAGTCTACCTATGATCCGACGTGTCTCACCACTGATCAACAGGGACGAATCTGGATCGGAACAACCGATGAGGGTCTCTGGCTCATGGACGGCAGCAGATGGCGCCGATACACAATGACCAACTCCGGGCTTCCTTGGAACCGAATCCTCTCGCTTGCGTTTGACGCTCAGGGGAAACTGTGGATCGGAACCAAGGGAAGGGGATACTCGGTCTTCGATCCTGTCACGGAAACCTTTGTCACTTCGCTGATTCCCTTCATCACGCCAACGCCGACACAAACGCCGACTCGCACACCGACGATCACCCCATCGCCGACCATGACACCGACCAATCCAGACGACACGCCGATGAATATCACTCCGACGAATACGGCCACCGCCACGCCGACACTTGAACACCCGACCCCCAGTTCTCCGATGCAGAATTGGGTGACCGGATTTGAGTTCCTGCCTGATGGTCGTGCTTGGCTCCTGGGTAACAAAGATGGCTTCGCATTGAAAGATGGTGACGACTGGTCTTTGTTCAATCAGAGCGTTCTGAAGGTAACACCGGAGCAGGAAATCACGGGTTTGCGTGATGTTCAGTACGATTCGAGAAGTGACTGCACCTGGTTTGCCACGGGGGGCGATGTCCTCAAAGGTGGGGGCGGTGGCATCCGATACAATTGGCACAACTGGGACATCTTTCAGTACGAGAACTCAGGCATAGCAGGCAACGATATCACTTCCGTTCGGCTTGACTGGTGGGGGCATGTCTGGTTCTCCACCAAGGGACGCGGTGTGAGTGAGTACAATGAGAAGGCAGCAATGGTGGGTCTGGTCTCCGGCCGAGTGACTGATGCGTTGACCGGCATACCCATCCCAGGCGCTGTGGTGACCATTTCAGGCGGGCATCACGCCTCAACCGATTCTCGAGGATTCTACCGCATCATTGACGTTCCTGCCGGAGAGGCAAAAGTGACCTATGCGGAATCGGAAGGCTATCTTCCTGTTCGAACGGCAAACGTCTCCGTCTCAGTTGGAGCGACCGCTTCCGTTGATTTTGCGCTCACACCGTCATCTTTCACAGCGCTTCCGCCGAATGTGGACAAGCCTCAAGGAGATCCAACTGAAGTGTTTGTTTCATATACCGGTGGCGATCTGGACAAGTTGGTCTCCGTCGGGCGTCATTCGGTTTTTGTCAACAGGGACTATGCATTGCCCCTCGTCGGCCAGAATGCGGCGGGTCGGCTTCGGAATCCTTCTGCGGCAGTTCAACAAGGCATTCTGCCTGAATCTGTGGTTGTTGAACTGTCGGTGCTCGGACTTCATCATCTTGATGAGATCATTGATCTTCATGTCAATGGATTTCGCATTCCGAGAAGCCTGATTCAGGTGGTGCCGTCACGATACAGATGGCAGCGTGTTCGTGCCAGATTTCCAACGTCTGCCAACTGGCTCATGTTTTCGAGAGAAGGTGCCATTCCCAACACGCTGCCCAATGGGGCGGAGAATCAGATCTACTTGGAGTTGCGAAGGCCCGCCTTGGTTGACTGGGCAAGTATCTCGCTTTCTGTTGCAGGGCTTCCAAACACAGTGGGTACAATAACAGGCGCCTATCAGGAGTCTGTTGCCGATGCAAATGCCAACTGGCAATTCGATCACCTTCTCATCCAACTCGGCTTGGAGACGCAGCTGCGGGGAGAATGCTTTGCCATCTCACGGCTTGAAAGCGTTTCTGGCAGCGGTGTTGCTGACGCGCAGGTTTGGCTGGATCTGGAGGCGGGAGACAATCTCCTGCCTCTGTACTTTCCTGGACATCAGATTCATGCTTCGGCCGTCAATGGCCCCTATCGCATTCACTGGCTTGCTTTGTACACCGCTGACGCGAGTGCCACCTATCAGTTGGATTACACGACGAAGATCTATGATTTTCAGGATTTCGAAGGGGTCGGACTTTCCTCAGAGGCAACTCCGACGCCGCCACCAACCCGAAAACCTACGCCTACAAGTTACCCCGATTTCACAGGGGACTACCTTGTGAACTCGCTGGATCTTTTCCTTTTCGGTCGCTTCTGGCGACAGCCCTCTCCACGGGCACCCATTCTGGACTTGAACCCTGATGACTGGATCGATGAACTGGATCTCCTCAGGTTCCTCTCGGGTTGGCACAATCGAGTCTATCCTGGAAACGGAGACCACAATCAGGATGGTGTCGTGGATCGCTTGGACGTCTTCGCTTTTGTCAATGACTGGAAGCGCAGAAACCAGATTCGTGCTGACTTCAACAAAGATGGCGTTGTTGATCAGAAAGATGCACTGTTGTTCATTGAGGCATGGCACACCAACTACGTCAGAGATGTGGGCGAACCGTTGGAATAGCAATGCGGATCAGGCATCCGTTGCCAAAGGCAGACAGAATCCGAACGCTGTGACAGGAGAACAAGCCTCTTGATGAGTCATGAAGTCGGAATCCTTCGCGTTCATCGGGCACGTCGGAGACTTCTCTTTGTGCCCTCAGCCTTCCTGGTTGCAGTTTCTTGTTCCTGTCTCATCGGTTGTCAAAAGACGCAGCAGACATCATTCGAATACTCAGAGAAGGCAAACTCCAAGGAGGATAACCAGTTGAGCGATACGCAGAAACCCCCACTTCAGCAGGGCAGAATGGACGGATACTACGGGATCTGGTTCACGCTTGGTCAGTACCAGATGCAGTACGGGGACAAGTATTCCGGTGGTCTTGGCACCTACACCGCCAAGCACAGACCTCTGGCATACTATGCCCCTGAAGCAAACAAGACTTTCTTTGTTTACGGCGGCACACTCCCAGGCAAACGACATTTGCTGGCGATGGTTTCTTACTATGACCATGAGACGGGTATGGTGCCCAAGCCGATGATTGTCCATGACAAGCGTGGCGTCACGGATCCTCACGACAACCCGAGCATCTGTCTCGATGACAAGGGATATGTTTGGGTCTTTGTGAGCGGCAGGGGACGTGGCCGACCTGGATTTAAGTATCGCAGCACTGAACCTTACTCGATAGAGGAATTCGACCTCATTGCAGAACAGGAGTTCACCTATCCACAACCAGTTTTCATCAAAGGGAGAGGATTTCTCCACTGCTTCACCAAATATACTGCCGGTCGGGAACTCTATTGGGAGACCAGTCCGGACGGGATTCAGTGGAGCGAGGATCAGAAACTGGCGGGATTCGGAGGGCACTACCAGTTTACTGAGCCGTGCGGTGATCGGGTTGCGACTGCCTTCAACTGGCACCCTGGTGGGAGTGTGGATAAGCGTACGAACATCTACTTCGTCCAGACGGATGATTTCGGACAGACGTGGAAGAACGCCGCAGGTGAAGCTCTCCAGATGCCACTTGACGCTGCGGATAATCTTGCTTTGGTGAGGAATTTCGCCGCAGAAAAGCGGCTCGTCTATATCAAAGATCTGAGGTTTGACCACGACGGCAGTCCAGTAATCCTGCACGTTGTCAGCCAAGGTTCCGAACCCGGCCCACAGAACGGACTTCGAATGTGGTCAACTGCGCGTTGGGTGGACAACGCCTGGCATTTCCGAGACATCACCACTTCAGATCACAACTACGACACAGGTTCTCTCTATATTGAGCCGGACGGTACGTGGAAGGTCATCGCGCCCACGGAGCCAGGCCCTCAACCTTTCGGTACAGGTGGTGAGGTCACGGTTTGGACGAGCAATGACAAGGGCGATACGTGGCACAAGGTTCGTGATGTTACGCGCAACAGCCCAATGAATCATGGCTACGTTCGACGAGCAGTCAATGCGCATCCGGATTTCTACGGCTTCTGGGCAGATGGCAACCCGTTTGAGTTTTCTGAGTCACGCCTCTACTTCACAAACAAAAATGGAGACAAGGTCTGGCGTCTGCCGATCAACATGACCAGAGACGTGCAGAAACCGGAACCGGTCGCGTTTAAGTAGAAGCTGGTGTTTGCGGAAGTTTCAGTTCTGGGAGTCTCTCTGCCAACCGCGTGGCGGATGCAGGCGAGATCCTATACTGCTTTACAGAGCCGCGTTGACGTATTGCGAGACACAACTTGTGTTGGGCGTCACCATCAGATGCCAGCTGTTCTGTTCTGAGCAGGGCTTCATCTGGGATGAACCGTTTCTCTTTCTGCTGTTCAGGATACATCGCGTCCACCATTGCTTTGGCATTGACTCCAGTCAGAGTCAGATAGACAGAAGCATTGGGAGTGTCTTTGGCATATTCAACTTTGAACTGAATTGGATTCTTCTTGACGTTCTGGGCATTTGCAGGCAGGCGAGGCAGCTGCGAGAAAGCGTCCCAGTCCTCAGCCACGAGAGCGCTAAATGCCGCCTCCGCGACAGTCTTCGGCATGCAGACTGCCTTTGATGCCGCCCATCGGCGCAGATCGGGATAGTAGACACGTTGAGACATGACTATGGAGAAAATCGGCGCAAACAGAAAAATCAGAGACTCCACTCCGAAAAACATATATGCCCCAAAGGGATCAGGTTTCTCATCTTTGAGAGAAGAGCCGACATCCTCAACGGATGTTGTCTTGCAGCGAAAGTGGAAGTAGCCGATCAGACTCGTTGAGCCACCCATCTGTTCCAGCGCAGCCAAGCCTTCCTCATCACAGGAAAGACGGAATACACCGTAATCCAATGTCCAGAAGCCAAAGTAGAATATCCAGAAGAGAAGCACTCCAGCCACACCTGCCGCGACCACATTTCGGCATTTGCCGACGTGAACGATGGCATAGACCATTGCCCACACCGGAAGGCTCAAGACAATAGGGGTGATGATGAAGTAGTACCAATAGTCCTGCACGATCAGGAGCACTACCGCCATGACTACGGAGACGACAATTCCAAAGAGCAACAGCAGGACGAACGGCAGCAAGGACAATCTACCGTCCGACTTGTAGAACGCAGAACCAGGTTGGCCTTCCATTGTCTCTTCTCCGTTACTTCCCAGCCTTCTCCAACAGGCGTTTGGTCTCTCGTGCCACGATGATCTCTTCATTGGTGGGGACCACCCATATCTGGGCTTTGCTGTCGGCTGCGTGAATGGGCTGTTCGACCGCGACACAGGCTTCATTCTTGGCATCGTCCAGTTTCAGGCCCATGAACTCGAGTCCTTCACACAGGCGCTTTCGAGCGCGAATGCCATTCTCACCAATACCACCGGCGAAGGTGAGCACGTCCACACCGCCG
>JAKQFZ010001056.1 GCA_029558215.1 Candidatus Omnitrophota bacterium | reverse complement strand
CGCGCTGGAACGCTCATTTCACAATCATGGGGTGCACCCCCACCCCTGTGAGAGTACCTTTTTTCGTATACGCTATTTCAAAAAGGGAACCGTGCATCTCAAATGGAAACGAGAGGACCTGCTGGCCACCTTCAACACGACCGCAGCCGCAGGACGTCAGTGGATTGGGACCACTTGCCATAGAGATCAGGACTCCCAAGCTTCATATTCTCATCTAGACAGTAACGACCCCCACAGCTGGCCATCGCCCGTACCGACATGCCAGATTTGCGCCTAGAGAGTAGTCCCAGACTCCAAGCCTAAAGGCCGATCGGCCTTGGATATGTTGCCAGCGGTCTCGTCAATAACACCATGCTTGAACAGCACAACAAGCGCTGGGCAATCAAGGGCACCACAACAAAGACACGCGTCGATCTCGAACCGATCGTCGAAGTCACAGACAGAGCAAATGAACGGGAGGAAGGAACAACGGAGAGGACAATAGAGAGGTTTACACCCGTAATCCAGGGATGGGACCTCACCCCGGGTGAGAGCTTCGGCCAGCACCTCATCATCGACTGCGAAGCGCCACCACCCAAGCCCGAAAGCAAAGCCAGGTAGTTACTTCTGAATCCAATCGGTCCCGGTCAGACCATGCTTGATCGCGAACTTGGTTAGGTCGGCATCTGTCTCAATGCCAAATTTCTCCCTGAACATTGCCTTGTGGTGTTCAACGGTCTTTCGACTCAGACCCAATTGAAACGCAGTCTCTTTGATCGTCTTGCCTGACGCCAGCAACGTCACGACTTCACGCTGCCGCTGCGACATCCCCAAGGAGGCGAGTTGATCCTCTTCGTCATCAGAACCAGGCAGAGCCCCTGTCGGACGACTACCAAGCAGGCTCGTCACATACGCGTTGCCTCTCATTACCTCATCGATCGCATGACAAAACTCCTGAGCGCTGCAACTCTTCATCAGATACCCATTCGCCCCCACAGATAACGCTCGAGTCATGTATTCAGGTTCTTTGTGCATGGTCACGACGATGATCTTAATGTCAGGCCTGATTTCTCGAACCTTCGGAACTGCATCAAGGCCAGACATATCCGGCATCGAGATATCGACAAATGCCAAATCCGCAGGAACCCGCTTCACAAGTTCGAG
>JAKQFZ010001041.1 GCA_029558215.1 Candidatus Omnitrophota bacterium | reverse complement strand
ACGAATTCCCTTCGCTCTTGACACCTTCACCACAGTTATGGACTATTGGCTGTGGGAAGGCGCAGGGTTGATCTTCCCGGTGTTGCAGAGATTCGATCTCGGTCGGTGCACCGAAATGGAGAAGCATGAAAATCATGTGTGCTTTGTCAATAAAAAGTCTTGCTAGGGTCTTTTGGATTAGCCTTCTCGCCATGACTCTGGTTCATGTCGGGTCGTGGGCACAGGAAGTGCAGTCACCCGAGATTGTCCCCTACTACTCATCGGCACCTATCCATGTGGATGGAAAACTGACCGAATCCGCATGGGAGAAAGCAACACTGCTTCCGGACTTCAACAACGCCATTGGCTCAGCGTCCCCTCATCTGCAGACGGAGGTCCGCCTAATACGCGATGACCGTTCTCTTTGTGTGGCGTTCATCTGCTTCGACCCATTGGTGGAATTCATCCAAACCACATCCACTCGTCACGACTCTCCCGTCTGGCAGGAAGACCATGTGGCGGTATTCCTGGAACCTGCGGGTTCATCGGACTCATACTCCGCATTTGGGGTCAACGCATTCGGCATCCGCGCAGAAGCACGCTACCCGGATCTGGGTACCGAGTGGGACGCCATGTGGCTGGCAAAAGCGGGGAAGCGACAGGGATACTGGATCGCCGAGATTCAGATTCCCTTCTCCGCCCTGGCCTTCGATCAGGCACCAGGCACCGTATGGCGTTTCAATGCCGTCCGCTATGTCGCTCGAACCGATACTTTCTACAGTTGGGCACCCGTGGAAAAGAGTGTCCATGAACCCAGGAACTTCGGCCGACTGCTGGAGATGAAAGTGGATCTGTCCCGGCACGGGTTTGGTGGCTCGCTTCAGGAGTTGTTTCCCTGTGTTCTGGGCGCAAACAGAATTGACTTCGTGATTCACAATCAGACAAGACAGAAGAAACGGATGCGGGCGCGTGTGGAGACCACCGATCCCGAAGGCAAGATCAACTACACCTTCTCCGATTTCAAACTGGCCGCAGGAGAGAAGCGTGTTGTGGAAATGTCGTACAACCTCTTCAAGCCGGGGCAACATTTCCTGGACTTGATCGTGGAAGACACGTCTACCCGTGAGAATGTGCTGGCGTTTCTCGACATCCCCGTGACGATGCCGGTACCCTTGGAACTGGTACTGGATCGCTCCGTCTATACATCCGAAGAATATGCCCGACTTCAGATCCTCTTCCGTGCCCATCAGAAGTACTACAAAGGGATGGTCTGCGCCGTTCACGTTCTCAGTGAGACGGACGGAAAGATTCTGCTCGAAATGAACGCGACCACCAATCTGATTTCAGGAGAGCCGGTTGCGCTCTATCTTCCATCACTCTTGAAGGATCAACCGCCCCAAGCTGGCCTCAAGATCAAGGCACAGGTGCGAGATTCCGAGGGAGTTCTGATTGCCTCGACAGACGCAAGTCTACGCCGATCCCCTCAGGAGCGAATCCCGATCCAGATCGATAAGGTCACAGGTCTCGTGATACTCGATGACAAACCGTTTCTGCCCTTGGGTGTCTACTGGGCAGACATGCGCGAAATGTCAGACATCGCCTCAGCGGGCTTCAACATCTGCGGCGTCACCTGCACACCAGCGGACTTCATCGAGCGTCAAACCGTCTTTGATGAAGCCGAACGCAACAATCTCAGAACCCTCTGTGGATTTTCCGATCTTCACGGGCCGTCTGGTCTTCACAAGGAATCCCTCGTCATGATGGCCTTCTACTTCAAGCCTCGTGCCAGCCTTGTTGCCTGGAATGTTGCCCATGAACCTGCAGAAACTGGCGTCTCTGTGGATCAGGTCAAAGAGATCGCTTCGGTTGTGCGTGAAGTGGATCCGACTCGGCCTCTCCAGATCACAGAGAACTGGCCTGAACGTTTCGCGGATGACGCCGATCTGTCTGACATTCTGTGCATCGAACCGGACACAGAGGACAGGCCTCTTCCCTATGCTGTGCGCGACCAGGTCGCCGCGGCACGACCGATCCTGGGAAGTGGCAAGACGCTCTGGGTGGCGTTCCCATCGCCTGAGGAGGCCACAAACAATCTGAAGACGTACCGAAACGCCTCTTATCTGGCGCTGCTTCAGGGTGCGAGAGGCGTTTTCTTCTATCGGCAGGATCCAAGCCAGACTACCTCATGGCTGCAATGGACACCTCTGCTCAATGAGTTGAAGACGCTCACGGATGTCTGGGTCGCACCGTTCTATGACCAGGACATTGTGATGGAACCCAACGACGGCGAGGTACTTCTCGACATGCGCGTGACTGACTCCTGGATCTACCTGATCGCCATCAATCAAGCAGATCGG
Organism: Candidatus Omnitrophota bacterium; assembly: GCA_029558215.1. Taxonomy (GTDB): domain Bacteria; phylum Hinthialibacterota; class Hinthialibacteria; order JAKQFZ01; family JAKQFZ01; genus JAKQFZ01. The sequence goes on along the minus strand of JAKQFZ010001041.1, from coordinate 4,020 downwards.
CAGGTGGCAAGGACATTCCATCTGCCCCGAAGGCTGCGCCCGGAGAGAGTTGAGGTCATGTTCGAGAACCGAGTCTTTGCCAAACCGAAGCGTCAATTCGTTGACACATTTGAGCCTTGGGATGTGCATGTTTACAGATTCTCACGCCCCCGGTAGAATCTGAAGACTGAATTCTTCCGCAGGAGGACAGGAGTGCCCGACCGCATCGTTTGTCCCGAACAGAATGATGATGAAGCCCGCATGGAAGAGACGCTCAGGCCAGCGACTCTCGATGATTTCATCGGTCAGAATCAAGTCAAGACCATGCTGAGAATTGCCATCGAAGCGGCACTGCGACGTCGGGATGTCCTGGATCACGTGCTTCTCTCAGGACCCCCTGGGCTGGGCAAGACAACACTGGCGCATATCATTGCCAACGAGCTGGGTGTCAGTCTGAAACTGACTTCCGGTCCGGTGCTTGACAAGAAGGCAGCTCTTGCCGGTTGCCTGACAGAACTGCAGCGGGGACAGATTCTTTTCATTGATGAAGTCCATCGTCTCAATCGCCTCGTTGAGGAATGTCTTTATCCCGCGATGGAAGATTTCAAGATCGAAGTGGTCATCGGGGGTGAAGGGGCTTATGCAAATACCGTCAATCTTCCTCTGGAACCATTCACACTGGTCGGCGCGACAACGCGCTCGGGCATGTTGACAGGCCCTTTGCGAGACCGATTCGGTGTGGTCTGCCGGCTGGGTTATTACAACAACGATGACATATTCGCCATCGTCAAACGTTCTGCCCGCATTCTGTCTGTCACCACGGATGAAGAGGGAGCCTGGGAAATCGCCCGACGCTCACGACGAACTCCCCGAGTGGCCAACCGACTGCTGCGCCGTGTTCGAGATTACGCCGAAGTCCGCGCCGACGGAAACATCAACCGAGATGTGGCGCGGGAAGGACTCCAGATGCTCGAGGTGGACGAGGTCGGTTTGGAATCACTCGACCGTCTGATTCTCTCGGCAATCATCGAGAAATTTGATGGCGGGCCGGTCGGTCTCAAATCCCTCGCGGTCGCGGTCGGTGAAGACGTGGAGACCATCGAGGAAGTCTACGAACCGTTTCTGATCCAGGAAGGCTTCATGCACCGCACCCCACAAGGCAGAGTGGTCACTGAACGTGGCTACGCCCACATGGGACACAAACCCAAGGAACGCGACGAACGAACGCTATTCTGAGCAGGTTAGCACCTGCAGGCACGTGGGCTATGCCCACTCCTGCAAACGCTTGCTCATGGTAAGAAACAGGCTTGTTCGAAGTCTGGTTTCCTAGGAGTCCCTCAGAAACCATTCATACGCCGGTTGTGCCGTGACATCTGCGGGTACGTCAGCAGGCATACTGTCCTGAGTGAGAGTCAGTAGACGTTTTGAGGCGCGCGGGAACATCTTTCCTGCGTCAACGAGGGCACGCAGTTCCCGCTCCCCAGTCAATAAATCTGAGGCATCTGCACACACCTGTATCAGTTCCAAGCCGCCGTCAGTACTGCGCACGAGAAAATCCACTTCGAAGCCCCCTTCAGTGCGCACATAAGTGACGCTCTTGCGACGCCTCTCCAATTCGACCAGCACGGCAGTCTCAAGGGCGTGCCCCGTGTTCGCTTTGTCGCTGAGTTGGAAGACTGGAATGAGACCGGCATCAACAGGATATGCCTTCCGTGGATTGACCATCCTTTGGCGCTCCGAACTGGACTCCATCCACACTGTTCTTATGAGAAAACAGTCCTCAAGATGCGCAAGCAGCTGATGGACGGTGTCTTTCGAAATCGCGATCCCCTGCGATTTTAGAGCTGCATGGAATTTCTCCACACTGAATTTGCCTGCTGCGTTGCCCAAGAGATGACGGACGAGCCAACGCAACCCCTCCACGTTACTGACTCGGTGTCGTTCGACCACGTCACGCAGGATGGCAACGTCCACGTAGTCCCTCAGCAGCCGATGGCGCGTCAGGTCGTCTACTCTCTGAACCTCAGGAAAGCCCCCCACTCGCAGCCAGTTCTGGAATGAGCGCTCAAGGTGTGCTCTGGACGTCGAGTCGAGCAAGGCAATCTCACCCGATGGCACTTCTCCACTGTGCAGTAGCACCTCAGCGAAACTGAAAGGATGCATCAGAACTTCCCAGGCGCGACCTCGCAGTGCAGTGGCGATCTCCCGAGACAACAGCGCCGCAGAAGACCCCGTGACGAAAACTTCCGTTCGGTCAGTGTCCAGCAGACGGCGAACAAAACGCTCCCACCCCTCAACCACTTGGATCTCGTCGAAGAACCAAGCCACAATTCCCCTCTCTCGAGACTGGGAAAACCGCCGAGCGTATTCGTCAACCAAAAAGGACAGATGCGATGCCTTCAACTCTCCGAGCCGTTCATCCTCGAAGTTGATCCACGGCAGTGCTTCTCGATGAATCCCCGCTTCCATCCGCTCTCGGCGCAACTGATGTAAAAAGGTTGTCTTTCCCGCACGGCGCATTCCGACAACCGCTGTCGCTTTTCCAGACAGGCAGATCTCACCAAAAACTCTCCGCGGGGTAAGATCCGGAAGAGTCGCTGTCAGAGAGTCAGCAAGCTTTTCAGTCAGCACTTGTTTCAGATAGGCCGGAATGGTTGCCATCTTAAGTTCTCCTTATTTAAGGGAGAATATACTGCTAATTTCTCCTTATTACAAGGAGAAATCTGTTTTCGGATGCTCCCGTAGCAAGGCTTTGCGTGCCGCCGAAGCAGGGCGTACGAACGACAGGGCTTCGGCAGCGTTGCACCCGAAGCGTGCAGAAACACTACGAACGAGCAGAACGATTGGAGACGATGTCCATCCGTCTGGATGCGGATAGAGGAACCCCTATTAGAGTCTCAAACGATTGCACAATCCAAAGTGAACTAACCGAATCAAACTGCCTTCAGGTGCCGTTCGAGATATTCCTGCACAGGGACGATCTTCCCTGTATGTGCAGACTCAATAGCTGCAAAAAGCAGCGCGGCACACTGGATGTTGTCGTCCAAGCTGTTGGGAGGTGTCTCGCCACCGTTGACCCAATTGACAAACAGTTCTGCCAGCCAGGAGTTCATCCAGACAGGCTGTTCCGCCAAGGGAACGTCCACGACCTTGTGCTCCCCGGACAAATCGGACATGGTACAGAGCTTTCTGTTGTCCAATATCAGCGTTGCCTTTTCACACTCGGCGCGCCAGTAGTCGTGTCCCCACGTGTTGAGCGTCGTGGAATTGGACTTGGCTCCTTCGTAGAAGACTCGAACGCCGCTTTCCATTTCGATGAGGATGAGTCCCTGTGAATCGCCTGCAAAATCACTCCATGCGGGATTCCAGGTCAACGCATGAACCGTCTTGGCATCCGACCCGGTCAGAGAACGCATGATGTCAAAATGATGCACTGTTCCTTCGACCAGAAGTGTGTCGGGAATCTTATAGCGGAACGCTCCCCATGCTGGGAATTTGCGGCAGTTCCATGTGTTGCGACCGACGATGTAATCCAAAGCGCCATAGTCGCCGGACTTGATGAGCCGCTCCAGACTCTGCTTGTCCTGATCGAACCGATGGCTCATCGTGACAGCCATCTTTCTGCCCGCCGATCGAACTTTCTTGTAGATTCGACAGCACACCTCCATGGAATCCGCGATGGGTTTCTCAGAGAGAATATGGCAGTTGTACTTCAGGGCGATGTCCACCATCTGCTCGTGAAAAGCCGGTGGAACAACGATGGTGACAAAATCCGGACGCGTCTCGGAGATGGCTTTCTCAGCGTCCGTATAGAGTTGGCCGTCTTCCAGTCCAAGAGGCTGCTTGGCGTTGGGCAGCACTTCAGGATTGATATCCACTGCAGCAACTGCCTTTGCAAGACCCATCTCGGTCAAACGAGGCAGGAATACGTTACACCACCAATGGCCAAATCCTCCAACACCAATTTGAACATAAGTCAACGGTTTGCTCATTGTGGAAAATCCTCCGGAACACTTTTGGCGGGCACAGGATGCCCTTTGC
>JAKQFZ010001021.1 GCA_029558215.1 Candidatus Omnitrophota bacterium | reverse complement strand
GCTTGGTTCTCCGAAGCAGATCAATGGTTTGTCGCAATTCCATTGTATCACGCAGCGGATGAACCAGGCCGCTTTACTTCAATTCCTGTGGGACAGCAGTGAGTTCGACCAGACTTCTTCCGGGCGCAATTGGTGTCTGCTCGCAATTCCTTTATTGTCCTCCAGCTCCTCCGCCTCCCACTCTTGGCCACCAATGAATGACATTGACCTCGGAAAAACATTTCGAAATGTGCATCGGATAAACTATGCGGCAGTTCGGTTCTCCAGATACGGCTCTGGTACTCATACTTCTGCTTTGGAATTGTCGTTGACGGGAGGGATGTGCATACAAATTTACAACGAGATGCTGAGCATCCACGAGCGATTGGAGCTTGGGGTGTTGCGTCTGGAGATTGAATCCCAGCCTTCAAGGCCGGAAGCACCAAACGCTTTGGATACGACGGTGCTTTTTCGGCATGGGAAGTTGCTGAGCGTGGAAGCTCTCGCTGCTCCAGGTTTCCAGTCAACATCCGCTATTCGGCTGTCGTTGGATTGTGGGCAACTGACGGTCGCAGCTGCGGCATTTCCTTGCAACATATTTGTGAAATTTGGGGACTTTCAAGTGGAGGAATCAGAGTACGACTTGGACAAATACCGCACCATAGAAGTGGTAAAAACGTCTTGAGAAGGTAGAGTTGGAGTCAATTACCATCTTGATACGGTGACATAACAATTCGCTCGCGTTCTGCGTTTCGTTCGAAGGCATTCACTCTAAGCTCTTCGCCCTTCCCCCGCAGCGCTCCGCGCTGGTGGGAAGGGCAATATCGGGGCGGGCCGTCGAACGACACCACAACACTCACCAACATTTGTCATGGTCTGCGCAGGCAGACCACCCACGACTTTCTCCACCGTTGCAAAGTCGTGAGTGGTTCGCCTTCGCGAGGGCTTTGCAGAAGTTGGATTTAGTGGCGCTTTTGCGGGAACGGCCCGTATTGGAGTAACCACGGCCTCCAAAGAGGGGGCGACTTCTTGGTGTCGCGGGCCGTTCTCGGTGCCTTCAGGTGGC
>JAKQFZ010000998.1 GCA_029558215.1 Candidatus Omnitrophota bacterium | reverse complement strand
ACCCCACTCTCACAACTGCCGTAGACCTCGTCAGTGCTGACCTGAAGGTATCGCTGTACGCCATGGGTTCGAGCCGCTTCCAGGAGCACGTGTGTCCCGAAAACATCCGTTCGGATAAAACTTGCAGGGTCGCCGATGGAGCGATCAACATGCGTTTCCGCGGCGAAGTTGACCACAAAATCAGGCTTCCACGCAAAAGCTTCTTCCACCCTCTTCTGATCGGCGATGTCCCCCTTCATGAAGGTGTATCTGGAGGATTTATCCACATCATTGAGATTCTGTCGATTGCCTGCGTACGTCAGTTTGTCATAGTTAAGAACCTGGCAGTCATCATAAGTTCTCAGCAGATGTCGAACGAAATGGCTGCCGATGAATCCGGCACCGCCTGTAACCATGTATTTCATGGAACGTTCCTTTCTGTTGGTGTATCGAACACGTTGCACCAGTCGGGCTACTTCGACCGCTCTTTGATGATCTTTTCCATGTAGCCACTTTTTCGGAACGCTGCGATCGGTTCTGGATCGATGCCATTCTCGATGCGAATCATTGCCAGCAGTGGCTTCACGTCGGCATCGTATCCGGCCTTCAGTTCCTCTTCAGCAGCGATGGTATCCCCGGCCAGTTGTGCTTCCTTCAGCCTGCCAGCATGAACCAGAAGTGCCTTGGCGTACGTCTCCTGAAGGAAGATGACCGACTGGAGCATCGCCTCGATCTTCGGTTTCATGATATGGCTCTGATCGAGCATAAAAGCAACGTCCGGATTGAGTCTTGGATCTGTCCAGCCGTCCACCAGTTCACGGTAGATCAGAAACACTTCATACGGATTGATGCAACCTACGGTCAGATCGTCGTCTGCATATTTCCTGTTGTTGAAGTGGAAACCGCCGAGTTTTCCCTCATCAAGCAGATAGGCAACAATAAACTCGATATTGGTTCCCTGAGCGTGGTGTCCAAGGTCAATAAGGACTTCTGCTTTCTCACCAAGTTTCTTGCAGAGTGAGTAAGAAACGCCCCAGTCTGGGATATCCGTCGTATAGAAAGAGGGCTCGAACATCTTATACTCGACCAGCATTCTCGACCCATTGGGAATTCGATCATAGATCGCTCCAAGACATTCCTCGAGGCGATGCTTGCGTTCACGAATATTGTCCTGCCCTGGATAGTCCGTTCCGTCTGCAAGCCAGAGGCTGAGGTTCTTCGAGTGCGTCTTCTGCATGATCTCGACACATTCGTAGCAGTGCTCCAACGCTTTGGCACGAACTTTCTCAGATGGGTTGCAGAGACTCCCCATCTTGTATTCGGTTTCCTGGAAAAGATTCGGATTGATGGCACCGAGCGTTACACCTAAGGACGCCGCATACTGTGACAAGGCGGCGTAGTCATCCACCTTGTCCCAGGGAATGTGCAAGGCGACAGAAGGACAAACACCGGTCAGTCGGTGAACCATCGCCGCATCGGCAAGCTTCTGTTGCGCCGTTCGAGCGGCTCCAGCTTGCGAAAACGTTCCAAATCGGGTTCCGGAATCAGCATATCCCCATGAGGGGGTCTCAATGTGGTGTGCGAGGATACTCTTCTTGACCGATTGAAGGTCAATGCCTCGCGCGGCCTGGTGTTCTGCAAAAGCCTCGTATCGTTTCGTCCATTTCTGATCCATGGTCACAGTCAAAAACCTCCCAATGGCATGATATGTGTGGATGGTAACGGTTTGAAGGTGTGAGAGTCAACAGCGATTTGCCACAGCGTGAAACGCCACCCGATCTCAAGGAACATGAGCCCCTTGTCCGCGTTCGTATCATTCGGGAGTTCTCTTGCAGCACCACGTGTTCGCGAGGCTCTTCCCATTTGACAGAATGCCGAACAGGCGCTCAACGATCCCAGCCAGTGTGGTCTTCTGGGATGGTTCCATGGCCAGTGGTTAACGTCTGATCTGGGCGTCTTCATGAGGAGGAAGATTGCCCTTCTCAACGCTTACGGAACCAGTACGTAATCTATCTCGACCGTTGCACCAGAGACTACAGTTGGGTCAAGACGCAAGCGGTCAATGGTGCCTGACCAACCCGGAGCGTTGCTCATGTCGAGAGTATAGGTTGCGAAGTCCGTATTGCCCGTCAGGTCAAAGCGCCTTCTCTTTGCCGCGCTGAATCCTTCAGCCGGTGCTTTGTAGAAAAGATCCGCGTATGTTCCCGCGGAGACTTTCATCCTGATGATCACCCATTGCCTGGTCGAAGCATCCAGATTCAGACCTGCACGAGAGGTCAGGCAAGAATCGTCACCTGTTGTGGTTGCGGAGAGGATGCCACCTGCAACCTGGAGCGGAGTGATGTGTTTCAACGCTGTCCAGAACTCACTGTTGCCCTGTTCATCAAAATCCCAGCGCCACGTGAATTGGTAAGTCGGCTGAAGCACTCGGAAGAAGTCCAGTTCCAACTTCGCTCCATTGGGAGCACCTGTTGGAGCAACGCGGAAGCGATCGATCGTGCCGGTGTAAGAAACGTCCTGAGAGAAGTCCATCCAGCAGTTTACGAAACTCGCATTGCTTGTGAGAGTCGCCTCTCTGTAACCCGCGTATGTGGTTTCGCCCTGTCTGCGATAGAAGACTCTCACTTTGTCACCAGCGGACATTCTCACGCGCATACGAACAGCGTTCTGTGAGGCCGCATCCACGGCAACACCATTTGGGGAATAGAGATTTGGGAACTGATCAGCCACTTCTGCACTCAACAGCCCATCGGCCACCGAGACATTCGTCAGATGCGCATTGGCTGTCCAGCCTTCGAGATTGCCACCAGCATTGAACTCCCAACACGGTTTTTCCGTCGCGATGGGATAACAGACACGAATGTAGTCAATTTCGATGTCTGCCCCTGTTGCATTGATCGGATCCAAGCGCAGCTGGTCTATGACCCCTTGCCAACCGGCGACACTTCGAAGATCGAGTCGGTATGTCACAAACTCTGTGTTGGTTGGAATAAGGAATTTCACACTCTTAGCTTCGGTGTAGCCTGACTCGGAAGGAGACTTGAAGTACAACTGCCCGTTCTTTCCCGATGTACACTTCATACGGACTTCGAGCATCTTGTAGGACTTGGCATCAATGTTCAGCTTCCAAGCCGTTCGCATTCGCGGGTCAGTGCTTGTACTGGTGGCCATGTAATAGCCGCTGGCGACAACAGGGGTTGTGATGTCGTTGTAGAACAACCAGTCACTCAAACTGCCATCCTGACTGAACTCCCACCTGTTGGAACACGATGAGCCAATATCCGTAGCCGTTGGAGTCGGAGTTATGGTCGGCGTATTCGATGGTGTGGGCGTTGGCTCGATGACCGCCGTGTTATTCGACCGATAGGCTATCTGGCAGGCGCGGTCAGTCATGATGATGTAGACCGACAGGGGAGTTGGATCGGCTGCGCGGCGTGAGAAGAACAAGCCTTGGAGTTGTTCGGGCGCATTTACGCCAGCGTCCAGAGAAATGCGGCTGCCGGTCGCAGAATCAAAGAATTCAACGATAGTTCTGGATGCATTTGGGTTGATTCCTATCGGTGGCAGTCCCGGGTATGCTCCAAAGATATCTGATGGATACTCTGTCCAATTTGAAACCGAGAAACGGTACTTCTTCCACAGTACGCCAGACACATCAAAACTCTCCGAACCGAGATACACCAGCGATGGCGTTGGCAACGCTGGATAGCACACGGGTGTATTGGTTGGCGTTATGGTTGGCGTGTTCGTTGCGGTATAGGTAGGTGTTGCAGTGGGTGTCTCTGTTGGCGTGTCCGTTGGTGTGTCTGTTGGAGTCTCTGTGGGTGTTTCGGATGGCGTCTCTGTTGGGGTATCGGTTGGTGTTTGTGTCGGTGTCTCTGTAGGCGTTTCGGTCGGTGTTTCTGAAACGCCTACAGA
>JAKQFZ010000996.1 GCA_029558215.1 Candidatus Omnitrophota bacterium | reverse complement strand
ATCAACCTCGGCATAGAGGTCATCTACCGTGCCGTTCCAGCGGGTGCCATCTTCCTGTATTGGCGGAACAACGTACTGCTTGTACCTGCCCGTCCACGACTGGTAGATGGTGACGGCGTTGATCGGTGCGTAGGGGTTGGTTGGCCCGGCAAAGCCGATAGCAGAGGAGTAGTCAACCTCGATGTCGAAGAAGGCAAAGTGGACGATGGGCGTTGGCAGCCCGTAGTAGTCGTCCATCAGCACCTTGAAGAGAGGCGGGATGTCGCTCTCGTACTTCACTGCGTACTGACGCGCCGTCTCCTTGAACTCGTCTTCGCTACCAAAGCTGAGCTTGCGGAGCTTTACGCCGTCGAGACCAGTGTAGGTGCCGTTCTCGTCGGGAACATAGAAGTAGTAAGGCGCCTTGAACGAGCGCCTTACTCGACCGTTCTCGCCCCGCTCCCAGACAACAATGAGGTCGTTGTTCCAGTCGCGAATGGCTCCGACGTAGTTACTCGCCATCGTTCTCGATTTGCGCGTCGCCCATGACCAGCTCGACCAGCGTCAGCTGCTGCTCGAGACCTTCCTTGCGCTGAACGTAGTCGTTGTTGAAAGTCATTGCAACGAAGTTGTTGAAGAGCTGTGGCTTCAGGCCGAGGTCCTCGAGAGCGGCATCGCGGAGAGCCTTGATGTTCTGCTGCTCAAAGGCGATCTTGCTCTTGCACTGCACCGCCTCATCCACCAGGTTCTGAAGCTTTGACTTCTTCAGAGGATCACGCATGATGTCCTCGATGGAGTTGAACTTCTTCGGCTTGGCTTCAGTCATCTGGTTCTTAGGCATGTTTGCTCCAAGGTAAAGTAATGATCAGGTACAGTAGATTGTACCACTATTTTGACCTGAGTTTTTGTGAAACGCTGGTTAGCTCTTCAGCGGAGAGGTTGAGATGGTCGCACCGTAGATCCTCGCCTGTCCAATGGCATGGATGTGGCCCTTGCCCTCCTGCTCCTTGTCGAAGACCCAGAGCCGAGCAACCTCATTCAGCCCCCAGTCCTTCGAGATGGTGAGCTGTCCCGAGAAGACGGGGTTGATCTCAGACCCCAACCGAAACTTCTCGGTGTCGCCGTTGACGCGCTTCAGGATGTCGTCCATGAACTGCCGGCATGAGCTTGCGCACTCATCATACGAGCTGAAGGCGCGCGATGAGCACGAGAGGGTGTGGACACCGGGGTAGACATCTCCGATGGCGTCAACGTCATCTACCTTCGTCTTGATTGCGGCCGTGAAGCTGAAGCTTTGAAGGGACTTCTCAGTTGATTGAGGGGTGCTCATGCTGTTCAGTGATGTCATTGTAGCCAGGAAGCTCGAATGGGTGATACTGCGCCTTGGCGTAGAGGACCTGCTCGTCGTCGCACTTCACCACCACCTGCTTGACGGTGTATGGGTTTCCATCCATCCCTCGAAACTTGATTGCGTCGGTGCGAGGGTTGAGCTCAAGCTGCTCATCAACCTCTTCCATGCTCACTGGAATGTAGAGCGGGTTGAAGCTCTCTACCACCTCTTTTGTGGTATCAGCCTCAAGGCCAATGGTCATCTGCTTGACGGTGGCGTCAAGACCGTTGATTGCCTCAATGTCGCTGTCGAAGTCATCCGAGTACATGGTGACCTCGATGATATCGGAGGCGGTTGCCGGTGAGATCTCCATCATGACTGCAGATGCTGTCTCACCTGTCGCCGCGACTGTGAAGAAGCAAGAAGCAAGTGGGTTGATCATCTATCAGGTCCTACTACAGTTGTGCCATCAAGCTCAATCGCTTCGTCACCCTCAACTGGTGTCTTGATGGTCGTCTCTGGATTGAATTTTATCAACTTCCCAACCGGGAAGTTCGACTCGATGGAGGTCTCAGTCACCTCGAGCGTGAGGACGCCATCTACGCTGTGATACTTCAGGTAGTCTCGGTCTGCACCGAGCGTATCAAGCGGCACCGACAGGTTGGTGTAGCGGTCAATCTGCGTGAATGGCTTCTTTGCAAGTAGAAACTTGGCAGCATCAAGGCCAACAACCGTGGAATCCACAAGGATGGTGCCAACTGGATAGACGATGCTGTCCTTCGTCAACGCGATCGTAGAAGCGATGTCACAGGTGAAGAGGTAGTAGTTCTCCCACGCACCTTCAAAGAACTGAATTGCTGACACATTTTCCCATGCACCGAGCGACAGGCGGTTAGGATCATCTTGGTTTCGCTCAAACACGAGGTTGATGCCAGGTACCGCTGCTGCCTTCGAGACGATGACATCCACCGGGTAGACACCAACAGGCGAGATGATTGAGTTGAAGGAGATTGTGTTTGATGGGGCTGGCGTGGATGGCGTGCCGTCATCCACCTGAAAGTTCTCTGGGTCGGTGCCGATCTCCAGCTTCTCGCCATTGAGGTACACCTCAACGATGTCTGGGTCTGGACCCCAGGCGGTGAACTTGAGCAGCTTCTTCTCAGCACCATCCTCAATGCCAGAGATGGTGGTGAAGGTAGCCTCTCGACGAAACGTGTACTGCTTGAACTCCTTCGGCCTGTCACTTCTCGCATTCAGCGTCACAGTCGCATGTACGTTTCCAGGGTCAGCTGGAAGCTTGACAGCCAGCACAAGCTGTTGAAGGCTACCAGTTGACGTATCAACAAGAGCCGCCTCTTGCACACCAGCTGTTGTCAGCGTTGTCCCACGTGGGTACCAATCTACGACCCCGCTTTCCACCGACGTGGTAATCTGGGCGTCACTGCGGTACTCAATGGGAAACAGCCTCCCGAGACAGTTCAGCGTAATCGTGCACTTGTCAGGTGTGACGCGGGTGTTGTCGACGAGCTTGTCGACCTGGCGGTTGCAGACGTTGCAGACGAGTCGTAAATATTTCTTCATTCAGAGGCTACCGTTCGGTACCGCCTCAAGATGACATTGACGTCTTGACAGTTGAACGCATGGCCATTTTCGAAGTTGACCACCTTTATGCACTGCCCTGAATCATCAACATGCACCTCAGGCAGAAGCCGTGTTTCCATGTACCAGGTATTTATGGAGACAAGCGCAGCCACCAGGACCGACATCAGGAAGCTGAGAATGAACAACTGCCAAGAAGTTAGGGTGATGTAGCGCATTTTCTTCCTTACTTGATGGTGAACAGAGAACCAGGAGTGACCCACTTGAGCCACGTCCCGACGTCTTTGTCTACTGGCGTAACTTCCACCAGTACGAGCGTCTTTCCGCCTGGCGCTGCGCGCTCAGCGGTCCTGCCAGTCTTCTTCACCTCGGTATCACCAAGGACGTATGTTTCCACTTTGTCGTCACTCATCCTTTGCCTCCAGGCCAAACTCGCTTGATGTCATACGAAAACGCCTGCGTCCTGAAGAAGTTCTCCCAGAGCGACATCATCTTCTTCGCTCCAACCTCATTGGCGCTGTGGATCTGAATGGAGTTGATTGAAGACAGGTCCCATCTTCCGTCAAGGTGACCGTCAATCAGCCACCACATGAACTTGAAGCCAGTGTCATCACCGCCAAGGTCGTGGTCGAAGCTGATGCTCTTCGGCAGCCCCATCTTCTCAACCATTACTTGTGCCTCAACGGAAGAGCGCGCCATCATGATGGCGTCAAACTCCCACAGCGCTTCTGCGGGAAACCGCTCATCGTCAAGAAACAGATACCATTCCATCCTTCTATTTTATCACAGCTGCGAGAGGCGTAGGGAGAGAAGTGTAACGGTTACAGACCTTCGATTGCAGTATCCACTAGCTGTCTGACAGTGCGAGCAACCGTCAAGGTCATACGCGCGTCATCAAGAGCGCCGTGCTTCTCTGCGCGGCCACCAAGGAAGTACTCGAAGAGCTCGTTTGAGCGGAACTTGCCGCACGTGATCCAGCCTAGGGCGGAGGTATCAAGCACGACGTGGTGCAGGTCGGGCATCACCTTGTAAGGGACCAGCAGCTGCTTCATCGCCTCAATGTCGAACCACGGGTTGTGCCCGAGGAACATCACCTTGCCTGTGCCGAAGTGGTCAAGGATGAAGCCTGCTAGTTCAGCGGCTGCTTCCTCGCTCTCAAGACCATTGGTAGCCAAGTCCGCCTGTGTGATGCCATGGATGGCTTCTGCTTCAGCTGACCACTTGTACTTCGGGTCAAACTTCACCTTGAACTCAAGGGACGCAACCTCCTCAAAGGTATCCGAGGTCGCGACGATGGCCCCAAACTGAATGGCTTGAAACTGCGAGAAGGTCTCCTCATACGTGCCGAAGGTTGAACCAGACGTCTCGCTGTCAAGACACAATATGAAACGACCTGGTGCCGTCCGACTGTAAATAGGTTTTTTCATGGAAGGATTCCTCTATGTTTCTGGAAAACAAGTACTCACGTTGGTATTGGCGGCTGATGGAGTCCCGAAAGAACTTGACGCGCAAAGACTACGTAGAACGTCATCATATCATCCCACGCTCACTTGGTGGAACGAATGAGAGGTCGAACATCGTCAGGTTGACAGCGCGTGAGCACTTTATCGCTCATCTTCTGCTCGTCAGAATGCTGGCACATCCACATCGCAGGAAGATGCAGTTCGCTTTGATGTTCCTCATGGGGAGAGGTCGGGGTAAGGGGCGCCAACTATACATCCCTTCCTCACGGGTGTTTGAGATCTATCGGAAAGAGTGCTCAGCTGCCAACATGGGGCGTACATGGTCGGCTGAGCAGCGAGCAAAGATGGGTGCAAAGATGAAAGGACGGGTGCTGACGGAAGAGCATCGAGCCAAGATCGGCGATGGTCATCGAGGAAAGGTTGTCGGCGATGCAACGCGCAAGAAAATAAGCGAAGCAAAAACTGGCATCAAGCTCAACCTCAGCGAGGAACAGCGCGCCCATCGTAGAGCGCTGGTCACTGGTGTCAAGCAACCACCACGCAGCGAACAGTGGCGAGAGCGCCAGCGGATTGCCCAGCAGCAGAAGGTAATGAGCGCAGAAGCCCGCCAAAAGATCTCGGCAGGTGTAACTGGAGCCAATAATCCTCGAGCAAAGATGTGGGTGCTTGAGCGTGAAGATGGAACGACCTTCACGGTGAAGGGCTTGAAGCCGTGGTGTAGGGAGCGAGGTGTATCGTTCGACGCTATCTGTCGTCGGGACGGACGGTGGTTCGATGGTGTCAGACTGAGGGCTTAGTCATAGTCGTGGTGCTTCTCTGGATATGGAAATGGTTCTGTGACAGGCTCAAACTTGGTAGGCTTGTATTTCTCCAAGAAGACGTGGGGAATACCAAGTTCTCCAACTTCAGCAATGATGCTGAACTTCTTCCCATCAGAATCTGTGATGACCACCTCATTGACAGCAGAGGTATCAACGGAGACGATGGTTTTTCCTACCAGCTTCTTGAAACCACGTGAGCTCATAGAGACCTCAGAAAGTGTTCGACTTCGGAAACGCGCTCCTCAGTGGAGGCAGCTCGCACGTAGAACTTTGGTATGGACAGCAGGTCAAACTTCTGTGTGAAGCTTTCCAGATTTTCCCAGATAGCATTCACAGTTGAGAAGCTGGCGCGGTTGGGGTCTGGCTTCCACACAACATGGCTCATGAATGGGAGCATCACCGTCGCATCGTAGCAGCGCTTCTGTGCTTCAACACAGCGCAGAGTGTAGTCGTGAAGCCAAGCGGCACCGTCTGCTAGGGTCCACTTTCGCTGGTCAACGAGCTCCCATGTCCAGTAGGTGGTGTAGGCGCAGATGTCAGCGAAGGTGCGCTCAGTCAGGATGATGCCAGCACTGCCACCCCAGCGAAGCTCTTCATCTCGGCTGCGCTTCTGCTTGAGCACCTCATTCTGGAAGGTCATCATGGTGTCAGGACTTTCCAGAACCTGGTCCAATCTCTCCCATCCAAGCTGCGTCTGCACGGCTCGTGACACCTTGAAGTCGTCAACCTTCCAACCTGCGTCTTGCAGCGCCTGAAGCAGCGTGCTCTTTCCGCCGCCCTGGGCACCAGAAAGTCCTACAACCTTCGCCATCGTCAGCCCTTGTAGATGAGTTTCTGTAGCGGCTTCAGGTCACGCTCAAGCTCAGCAGCGTTCAGGTCCTTCGCGTGAAAGCCGAGGTCGTCGAAGTCGAACTGGAGGAAGTTGAAGGTGATGACCCTCTTCGGTTCTTGGTTCAGGAACATCATTGGAGACGTCGCCCAAGTCCCGTCACCACGCTCGTGAAGTGAGTATGAGGTGATTCCGCGTTCGTTGAGAAACTGCTGGACGAAGTCCATCAGGCTCTGTCCGCGCTTGAGGAGGGTGATTCCGCGTGAGGTCTTTGACTCCATTCGACCACCATCCATCCCGGTGATCGACGTGCCAACCACCTTGATGAGCTGTCTTTGCTTCATGGTGTAGAGTATGGTTTCGACTGTCCTATTATATCCCCATTTTGGCGAGTTTTCCAAAAGCTTCAGGTTGCTGCCTGCCCATATAAATACTACACAAAATCCACTTAGGATATAGACATGACACGTGTGACATTCAAGCAGTTCAACGATTTCCTCGAGGCTCCTCTCTCAGAGGAAGAGCAGCTCGACGAGATCTTTGGCATCTTCAAGAGCAAGGAAGCGAAGGCTGCTGCTGAGCGCAAGAAGCTCGAACTAATGGCCAAGAAGGGAAATGAAGTCGCGAAGATGAAGCTGCGCAAGATGCAGCACGACGACGAAGTCAAGTCCTCTGCTGCAAAGGCTGCCGATGCTGCGAAGGAGCGCTCATTCCAAACCAAGCGCGCCGAGGTTGAGCATGGAGAGCGTGGTTCATCGCGCGCCTACGACGCCGAAACAGGTTCAGCTGGACTCAAGATGAAGCCACGCTGGAATGGTGCGAAGAAGGAATGGGAAAAGTACGACCCAGTCAGAAAGACCTGGGTCGGTACCGGTGACAAGGACATGTACAGCGACGAGCCGCAGAAGCGCGGCACCCGCTGATCAGCTGTACCAGAAGATCTTCACGTCACACCAGAAGATCTGGATGTCCAGTCAAGCAATCTTGGCCAAGCTGATCGTCTGATCTCGCCAGTAGCGCAGGTAGATTCCTGCCATGTCGACGATCCAGTTGGCGAAGGCGATTTGCATTTCCATCTCAGTTCCCCTCAGAAGCGGTACGGCAGCGCGCCGCCATCGTTGTCGTCGTCCAGCGGCTCGGGCCACTTGATGCGGTTGGGATCGACGTCGCCGAACAGCACACCGATCGGATCCTCTTCCTTGCTCAGCCAGCAGTCGAACTCCTTGACCACCGTGCGGGTGACCGGACCTGACGGGCGGTGGGCCTCAGGGATGGCCTCCATCTCCCAGTCCTCCAGCACCTTCTCGACCTTCATGCGCTTGACGAAGGTGCCGCGCTTGAAGAACGGCGGGTAGTCGTCGAAGTTGATCCCCTTCTCCGAGAAGAGCATCTCCTGCATCTCGTTGCCGTGCTTGCCCTGCAGGCTCTTGTGCGAGAAGTAGGTGTGTGCGGCCATGGAGATGGCGTTCTTCGTCGCATCCTGCTGCCGCCACAGGATGGCGTGGTAGGCTTCCTTGATGGACGGCACGACGAAGGCGCGGCTGTCGAAGAGAGCCAGGCGTTCACCTTGCGGTTCACCGAAGAAGTCGCCAGCAGCCTGGGCGTTGAAGACCGCGGTGGCGTACGCGGCGGTCAGGCTCTCCAGCTTCTGGAAGCGACCGTCGAACGGGTACTCAGCGCTCTCGTGGGGTTGGACGTACCAGACGAGGGTGATCTCGTCGGACTGGGTGTAGCCGACCTTGGCTTGGAAGCAGTCGACGAGGGCCTTGGTGACGCGGACCATCAGGTCGCTGAGGCGCTGGTCGTAGGGTCGCTTGAGGCCCTTGGTCCAGGTGTGGAAGGACTTGCCGTCCAGGCGGACCACCAGAGGTTGGCCCTTGAAGGCCTTACGGCCGGTGGATGGAGCTTCGTAGCTCTTCATCCTGTCCCCGAGGGACGTCTTGTCTGTGCTTGACATGGTCTCGTACTCCGAGAAGTTGATATGGCACCCCGTTTTCACAGGATAGATCCATTATATCACAGCCGGAGGGAATGTAAACAGCCTTCAGGTCAAAAGTTGGTTACATTTTACAAGTTGGTGGAAGGCCTCCGCGGCCAGCTCGGCGTCAAACCCGTCAAGAGAAATCTCGTGGGAGACGAGAAAGTAGACGAGCGCCTGCACGTTTGCCCAGAGCTCGTTGAGGACGTGTATCTCGGTGCCGAGCCTCGACAGCAGGCGGGGCTCACCGTGCTTCAGCTTCTTGATGGTGTCCGCGAGCTGGCGGCTGGTCTCAGCGATGTTGTCGACCGTCTTCTTGAGCTCGAGATTCTTGAATCTGATGGATGGCGTCTCGTTGGGGTAGAGGTCGAGGTAGATGCCAGCGATGTCAAAGAGGATGTCAAGCTGAGTCATGAGGGCTATGAAGCACGTCTCTGCTTGACCTATCAGCTCTTCTCTAATAGCTTCGTTCTTCAAGTTTCAGCCTCTACTTCTCATTCTGTATTTACGACTGGACGCCAACTTATTGCCACAACCCGTAAATAGGCTGAATGCCCTTTGAAGGATTATAGAATGAAACTCTTCGATTTCATTGCTACAGCGCAGGCTGAGGAAAAACAAAAGATCAGAGACATTGGTCGCTCGCTTGCTCAACCAGTAAGTGAGGCTGCAAAGCCGCTAAAGCCAGCCAAGGTCACATCGAAAACTGTGGACATGGACGGCGACGGGGATGTTGATGCCATGGACGCCGCCATCATGGTCATGACGCAGGACGACAAGATCGCCCGTCGCAAGATCAAGCACCACGACTGAGGCCCTACCAAAATGAAAAAGCTAGACGTAGCATCGCTCAACGTTGACGGCAAGATTCGAACGCTTGAGCACATCTTTGACAACATGCATGCGCGTGGTGCTGGCCTTGGACAGGCAGGCTACATCCTTGGTGGTGATACGGGTGTCGGCAAGACGTCCTTCATTCGCGACCTTGGTGCCCTGCTTGGCATGAAGCTGATCATCATTGAGACGCCTCACATCGTTGAAGAACACATCATTGACATCCCATTCATTGTCGTCAAGCCAAGCGGTGCTGGTAAAACTCAGCACATGGCCGTTGATACGAAGGGCTCGAAGAACGAGTTCGACATCAAGTTTGCGAAGTCAAACCTCTATACCGCTCTCAAGGCAGCGACCAAGGAAACTGACGCTGAGCTGCTCCGTGTAGTCAACTCCCGTCCTGACCTGAAGCTTGTATGGGAAAAGCTTGGCGGCTCCGAGAAGACCATTCCGAAGGAAATCCAGGAGCTTCGCAGCATGTATGACTGCATCCTGTTCCTTGACGAGTACTTCCGCCAGACGTCAACTGCCATTCGCAACATGCTGCGTTCCATCCTCAACGGGCGCATCGGTTCGAACGAGCTGCCGAACAACGTCTACGTCATCTTCGCTTCCAACCTCGTTGACCAAGGTGTTGGTGACATCCTCGAGAACGAGGACTTCCGCCTGCTCAACTTCGACAAGCCAAGCGTTGATGAGTGGTTCGCGTACCTCATCTCGAAGTACAAGAACAGCAAGAAGGTGAAGCTTGATGACGACCTCGTCTCAGGCATGTACGACCTTCTCAAGAAGAAGAACGCTCTCTCGTATGACGACGATGACAGCGACGTCCGCGTCTCACCTCGTCGCTGGGAACAGCTGATGATCTACATCAGCTCGGCTCTCCCTGTGTCATCACAGGACGAGGCTGACAAGCTGCTCAAGAACGTTGAGGTCAGCTTCAAGAACTACCAGACAGGTGAAAAAGCCGGGCTCGGCGACGATGTGCTGAAGCTCGTGAAGGACATCATCGACAAGCAGTCGAAGGGCAAGATCAAGGGGAGCGAGAGCAACGTCGACGACAGCGACTGGCGCGAAACGCTCAAGCACCAAGTCGAAGCTAAGATGAAGCTTGGCGAGGATCGCAAGTACATTCCAGTCATTGGCGGTCTACCAGGCGCTGGTAAGACGAAGCACATCACGACTCTCGCGCTTGACGTCAACCTCATTCCTATCTTCGTTGATGTGCAGAACCTCTCACCAGAGGAGGTCATCGGTACGCCTATCGCTCAAACAGGTGAGGGCGACGACATCAACGTTTCCTTCTCTCGACCACCGCTCTACGACAACATTCAGGAGCAGATCAAGCGCGGTGAGAAGCGCTTCCCTGAGGCTCTCGAGAAGGCGTTCGGCAAGGAAGAGGGTGCCAAGCGCTACGCGCAGTGGAAGAAGCAGGACGCAAAGTACCTCATCTTCTTTGACGAACTGAACCGCACCAACACGAAAGTCTTCAACGCCATTCGTAAGGTTCTCCTTGAGAAGGAGTTCAACGAGGAGTACAAGCTTCCTGAGCATGCAGTTGTGGTTGCAGCTGTCAACCCAACCGGTAAGGGAACTCAGGAGCTAACGAAGCACGTGCGCGACGTGTTCGACGTCATTCCAGTTGGCATCAGCTGGGACAAGTTCAACAAGCACCTCGACAAGGTTGATCTCAAGGTTGACCCCGAGATCGCAGAGGTTGCACGCACCGCACTTACCGCGTTTGTCAACCGCTTCCGTGTCAAGGGAGCTGACAAGATCCAAGGCGCTGACCCTCACTTCTACCTGAACGTAGGACACTCGCCTCTGTACATCTCGGCACGTGAATACACCGACGCTCTTGTCAACTCAGCTCGCGCCCTCCAGCGCGCCTACAACCGCGAGATTGATCTTCTTGCAGACCCAGATCACGACGCAGGTGAAAGCGAGCTTCGTATTCGCGAGGCGCTTGCACGCTCGTTCACGCACTCCCTTGAGTACATCGTGAACGTGAAGCACGGCACTGACGCACCTGAGTTTGCCAACGAGGTTGAAGAGTGGTTCAAGTACAGCGACGAGTTCAGCCTTGGCAGCATGTTCAAGAAGAAGGTTGAATCTGTGCAGCCGCTCGAGACGCTTCTTGCGAAGCCGTTCGAGAAGATGGACGATGACCTCTTCAACGACCTCGAGTTCGTCAACTACATCACGTCTGTTGACCCTGTCGTCTTCAAGGAGGACCTCATTGAGTTCCTCTCGAAGTACGTGATCACGGACTTCAAGACGGCGATGGACAAGACGCACAAGCTCAAGAACTTTGATCCTAAGAAGAAGAAAACTGAGATCACGAAAACTGAGGTTAGCAAGATCGAGTTCATCGTTCGTGAGATCCTCCACGCCATCAAGCTGCACGACATCTCAAACAAGATGATCGAGATGGTCATGCTGGCCATTCGCGAGATGATGTCGCGCGTAGCCGATGAGAACGAGGATCTAATCAGCGACATCGTTGACTTCACGGTTGACATTCTGAAGTTTATGAAGACGCTATGAGCATGAACATCGTTGAAAGCAACGTGAAGGCGGCTCGAGGCACGCTCGTGCCCAAGTCGTCTATCAACGACCCTCATATTCGAAAGATCATCAACTACATTCACAAGAACGCGAATGTTCCTGTGAAGCAGATTGAAGACGAAATTCAAGAAGAGGTCGACCGTCTGAGTAGACAGGCACAGAAGTCGCCGCTGCTCTTCAACACGATGCTGGCAAATGCAGTTGAGCGCGCGCTCTTCAACATGTTCAAGCCGAAGGAGCTTGTAGATCCAAATGAGCTTCTTGCAAGCGTGATAAGTGGAAAGAAACCGCCTGTGCGGGTGCAGTCTCCTGCTACCAGTCCGAAGTTCAACAGCGTCGACTTCTACGCCCTTGTCAGACGCGTCAAGATCGAGAACCAGTCGCTCTTTCCTCTTCGTAACTTTCACGACAAGAAGCCGATCGTTTCTCCACGCATCATTCTCATTCCTTCAGATGACCCTGATACTCAGAAGAGGTTTGGGAGTATCGACACGGCAGCAGCGACCCCAAATGGTGAGTTCATCTTCAATGTTCACTTCATGCAGCAGTGCCTTGACTACGCGCACATTGCAGGGCTAAAGTCAAAGTTCAAGAAGTACAAGTCAAACGGCGGGCAGTTCCCAGACGAGTACGCGATGTTGGAGTTCCTCATCCTTCACGAGTTCTATCACTACACCCACGCGGACTTCCACTACCACAAGGTCCTGAAGGACGACGAGGGTAAGAAGGCAAAGGGTAAGATCATCAACTGGGTTGGTGACTTCCGCACGAACTACGATCTCCTGAAGGCTGGTCACGTGCCCATTCCTGTTGGCCTCTACAATGAGGAGGTCAACTACGACCGCCAGAAGGAATACGCTGAGATGTACAACCTCGTGAAGAACGAGCTAAAGAAGCTGAAGGAAGCTGAGCCACCTCCAAAGGTTGGTGACGTCATCTACAGCAAGAAGTCGGGAGGCTATCACGTTGTGACCGCCGTAAGCGCTGATGGAAAGAAGGTGAAGGCCCGTCCAGCAACACCAGCCGAGATTCAAGGCTACCGCAAGCCAAAGATTGCCAAGAAGCTACCAATGAATCCTAAGCCTGCCGCAGGAAAGACCGCTCCATGAAGACGAAGCTGAAAGAAAATCAGATCGAAGAAGAGTTCGACATCGACGACGTCATCGTTCTACCAAAGAAGCAGAAGCCACAGAAAGGCGGTGGTGGAGGCGGGGGCGGTGGTGGCGAAGGTGAAGACGATGATGACTTCGAGCCTGATGACGCTGAGTCCGAGCTCGATCGCCAATCTGGAGATGTCCACGGTGAGGGCGAAGAAGATG
>JAKQFZ010000987.1 GCA_029558215.1 Candidatus Omnitrophota bacterium | reverse complement strand
GTCAACCTGGTCGTTCAGGTTTCTCTCGTATGGGTCTCGGTTAGCCAGAACAGGCACCACCTGATGACTAGTGCACAAGGAGTCCAGATTCTCGACCCGATCGAATACAACGACGCGAACAAACCGAACACGGAAAAGTTGACTGGCACAGAAAAGGTCTTTTTCAAGATTGCGCTGGATTATTTCTTTCAATCCAACCCCGATTTCTTCCAGCAGTTGTTCGCCGTCGCAAACCTCAGCCTGGCAACCGCATCTGATTCCTCGTTCGGGTGGATCACCCCGACCAGCTATGGTTATGCGGTATCGGACGATTCTGAATTCGATATCTCGAACGCCGTCTTCGGAATTCTTTGCATGACCGGCAACCGCCCTGCGCCCAACTCCTCGCAACTGCCCGGGGACACAATTCCGGTGCCGATTGATCCCAAATCAGGCCAGAAATCACCCAACTCAAGCTTCGTGATCAGCCAGGAACGCTTGATGGAGAACCTTATCCTCCCCCTTGTTCCGAATTTGTTTGAAAAGAACACCGCATTCGAAAAGGACTTCAGACTCGACGGAAACGTCATCTCCAACCAATCCGATCTCAGGTTGGACACCATGGAATTGGACAATGGGACAAAAGTGAACCCGGAGGTCAAGTCCGGCAACTTCACCCTTACCATCACCGACTCTCTGATACAGATCGAGTTGGAACTGGAATTCGAGTATTCGAAGGGAATAACCGTGAACATGACCAACAAGTCGAGTTCCTCATTGGCTCTCAACGACAAGGGCCAACTCAAGACCGTTTACCTGGGAGGCAACACCAATGTTGGTGTCACGGTGGCTCCATGGGTCGGAATCACCACTGCGGTCACCGATCTTGTCGTTGCCGTTCTGACGACGGCCGTAACGGAGCTGGTTGCGGGAGGAATGGAGGCAACCGACACGAGTGGAAACAAGGTGAGTGCGGATAGCACTGAGGAGATGAGGAACCTGGCGACATCCCTGACAGAGAATGATCAACTCGTCGGCGTGTCTTCAATAGATCAACGGGTGTCCGTGGTAGAGTACGCCGAACAAATGGGTTATGACCCAGTCGATTCACTGAATCCCGAACAGGGAGGCTTCAGAAGAAACCCCAAATCTAACAGGGGTTTGAGACTGGCGGACGATTTGCCGTATGAAAGAGTCGCAAGCTTCCGTGATTTATCTCTGGCAGAAGATTCTGGTTCAACTCAAGATTTCAGAGGCGGAACGGACGAGTTTTCCAGAAGATCAAAAGGATATTCCACCGCCATCCAGAACGCATTTTCCAGAAACAGAACGATGCTGGTTGCCCTGATCACGAGTGCTCTGGCCGGTGGGATCTCCGGTATGGTCATAACTATTCTGGAAGGAGAAGCACAAAGTGATATCCCAACACTGAAGGGGCTTTCGGAACAGATCGTAAGCCAAATCAATTGGCCCGGTGCCAAGAACCAGCAGCTTCTCTCCGCGCAACTCAATGGTGGTCTCCAATTTGGATTTTTCACCCAAATGGAAGGGGGATCTTGAATGGGTTCGATCAACTCAACGATCGCGCCAACTCGAGGATTCTCGTTGTGAGCCAGCCCCTTATGCAAGTGGCAAACTTTCACGAATCAAATGAACACGACTCAAGCCATCGACACAAACGGCTGGGATACGGTCTATGCGATCTACTATCCCTCCGTGAACGAGGCCATCGCACGACAGAAGTCTTCGCCCAAGGAATTCAAAGCGGAAGATTCAGATGACGGTTATTGCCTTACCGGGGAATTCGGTGATTGGCAATTGACTACGGGCGGGGCGGGAGGGGATGTCAGCCTCACCGTGCCGATCGTTTCCAGCGTGTTGACGGGAATGGGAAAGAATAAGCAATTCACGACCATCAAGCTGGTGATCCAGGTCAATCTCGGCTGGGTCGCGGACCCGAACGGGATCACCCATGCGCTCAATCAGGTAACCAAAGTCTCCGTACTCGGTGGTACCGACTGGGGTGACAATGTCGAGCTCAAGTTGCCGGATGGGAAACCGATGTTGACGCCGGTCGTCAAGGGTATCTACAAGGAACTCATGGAACAGTGGTTTGACGACAACGTAACCGCCTTCCAGCATGTTTTTGCAGCACTCGATATTGACAGCGACATTGCAAAGTCGGATCCGGTCTGGGCGTGGCTGAAACCGACAGACAAGTCCTACGCCGTCGTCGAGGTCGAAAAAAGAGACGGTCAGGGAAACGTCGTCGGATACGACATGGAAAAGTCCATTTTCGCGGTACTCTGCATGACTAATAGTGCGAAATCGCCGGAAACCCA
>JAKQFZ010000985.1 GCA_029558215.1 Candidatus Omnitrophota bacterium | reverse complement strand
GTCAACCTTGGTGGAGCAGAAACATTTCTGAAGACCGGAAAGGCTGGAAAGAACCAGATCCCCGGACGTGAACTCAACCTTGACCTTGTTGCCAATGCAAGCGCAATCAAGGAAAATATGTTCAAGATGCTTCAGGTCACTGAGGGCGATGACACCGAGATCAAGGAATTCGGTGGCGGTAAGCTCCTGCTTTGTACCGTCCCAACTGCACGTATCGATGCAGCAGCAACCTACGATGCAGCAATGACCGCTGTTTCAGCAGCAGCAACCTATGCAGTCATTGACCAGTTCAACGTCGACATGTTCAACGGTTCAACTGTCAAGGCAGCATTCTGGGGTACCTACCCACAGACCATGGACCCGTCAGGCTCAGCTTGTGCATCCATTCTGTCCATTCCACAGAACAACGAAGGTCTTGGATACGCTCTCCGGAACATCCAGGCAAACCACTGTGTCATGATCACCAACAAGAATGCAATGCAGGGTGCAGCACTCTCCGCAACCTTTGAACAGGCAGGAGAGTTCGAGATGGGAGCCGCAATCGGACCATTCGAGCGTGCACAGCTCCTTCTCTACGCCTACCAGGGTCTGAACGCAAACAACCTGGTCTACGACCTCGTGAAGAAGAATGGTGCAACCGGAACTATCGGTACTGTTGTCCAGTCACTTGTCGAGAGAGCAATCGAAGACAAGGTCATCACCCCAGGAAAGAAGGGACCATCCGGATACATATTCTACGAGACCAAGGACCCAATGCTCTGGAACGCCTACACTGCAGCCGGAACTATGGCAGCAACCATGGTAAACTGTGGTGCCGGCCGGTTTGCCCAGGCAGTATCCTCAACCCTGCTCTACTTCAACGACCTCATTGAGCACGAGACCGGACTTCCGGGTTGTGACTACGGTCGTGTAATGGGTGTAGCAGTCGGATTCTCATTCTTCAGCCACTCTATCTATGGTGGTGGAGGTCCCGGTGTCTTCAACGGTAACCACGTCGTTAC
>JAKQFZ010000982.1 GCA_029558215.1 Candidatus Omnitrophota bacterium | reverse complement strand
ATCTCGGTCTGCCATCGCTCTGAGCTCTTATGAATGCGTCCATTCATCCCTGCCACGTGAAGGACGACGTTCAGAGCGTCTTGGCTGTTACCCTAAAGACAACTCCCTCCTTTCCATCTTCAGGGCGTTGGTGCTCTGACGGCTCCAAATCCCTCTAGAAACATATACATATTAGAACATATCCCGTCAGGAAAGTAAATCCTTCTGAGCAGGTTACCAGCTGCAGGCGACTTGGCTATGCCTGCTCCCTTGGATGCGTGCTCGATCAAAGGCACACCTTTCTTCAACGCAACGTCACTACGAGGAGTACTTTTCACACCTGTTCGCACAAGGCCTCTGGTCGCTCCCATACATGACGGAAAGGCACAACGAGACCCAACCGAGACAACCGTACTACAAGTCCACGGACTTTCCAGTTCGAGCCGATTCCTTGGCACCCAGAACCACGCGAAGGGTCTCATAAGCCTCGTGAACATTCACCAAGGGTGTCTTGCCCTCTCTCAAACAACGGAAAAAGTGTTGCTGAACAGTCTCGGTACTCGCAGCGGAATCCTTCTGGATGACTCCCTTGAGATCTGTTTCAGTACGTGCATTGACATCGAGAACAACTTCGTCCTGGCCTTCGATACGTTTGCGGACTTTGCCGGAGCCGTCCACGATTACGCTTCCCAATGAGCCGACCACGCCAAACGTGCCCAGAGATGCTGGAGAGCACCAGCTGACATCACTTGTTCCTGTGCCTTGCTCAAAGACAACGGTGGCATGTGCATGTTCGTCAGCATTGATCCCGTCACGCACCCTGTCGACGGAGCCAAAAACGACCTTGGCCTTGCCTCCAAACCATCGGAGCTGATCCACATCGTGGCTCATGAAGTCCATGGCGACACCGCCGCTCTGCTCATCCTCACCGTACCAGCGACCGCGCATATCTACAGGCATGTACCGGCGTGTCCAGACGTTTACCAGGCGACCGAGTTCACCACTGGCAAAAACCTCATGGACGGCGCGGTAAGGGTTTGTGAACCTGAGCACGTAGTCAGTCATGAAAATGATCTTGTTGCGATCGACCGCTTCGACAATGCGGTTCGCATCGCCAAGGCACAGAGAAAGCGGTTTTTCCGAAAAGATGTGCTTTCCCGCATTGGCACATCCGGTGACAACCTCGGGACGCGCTCTCGGCACTACCGCCTCACAGACGACGTCCACTTCATCCAGCAGGTCTCTGAAATCCGTGTACGACTTTGCACCAAACTTCTCCGCGAGTGCGTCCGCGCGTTCCTTGACGATGTCGCACGCTGCGACAATCTTTACGTCGTCGAGCTTCGACATCACGTTTGCATGGTGATTGCCCATGCCACCACAACCGACAATTCCAAGTCTGAACATAGTCCTCTGTACCTCAGTTTTTCAATCGGTCAGAATTCCAAGGAATTCTGTCATTCTCCAGTGATCAGAAGCAATCGAGGCGGCAATGAACGGACGCCATCCAACATCTAGGAGCACAAAAGGCCGCTCAGCCATTGCCAACCTGTTCCAATTCTTAGCACTTCGGAAAGTGCTCGGCAAGAGAGAGTCTTGTTCTTTTCACTGCAAAAGAGTCGTCCTTGATTCATCGCAATCCAGTCCCGTTTGACAGTCCATCATTCCCAGAGACTCGGTGCAGATGTTTGCGTAACGTTGTTGCCAAGAGTGAACAGTCAGAAAGCGGACTGCCGTTGAAGTGCGAGACGGGAAGAACGTCAACCATCGAGTTTGTCAGAAACAGGGAACACTCCTGGGTGATCTCCTCTGGCTGGATCAAGCGTTGCTCACAGGCGAGGCCGAGTTCCGGAAAGACACGGGTCAACAGTACCTGTTCGACGACCCCAACAAGTCGGTTCAGTGTTTCAAAGGGTCTGATAATCAGGTCATCTTCAATAAGGAAGAGATTTGCCATATCGGCCTCAAGAACGTGATCGAAGGGATCAACAAGGATGGCATAGTCACAGCCGTTGGCCTGTGCCCATCTTCTTGCGTACCAATAGTAGGAGTAACTAAGTGTCTTATGGCGAGCCATAGGGCATGAGCGTTGTTCGGGAAATACACGGCATTGGACGGGTCGGTGTAAAGGCTTGGGCTCCTGACGTGCCATAGCCAGAATCGTTGGCGTGTCGGTTCCGCGGGCTACTAAAATCTTGAGCCTTCCAACACCTTCGGCAAGTCCTGAAACCTCAAGAAGACGCTCCAAGGCATTCTTCGTCAGACAACTCAGATCGGCTTGGATTTGTAGTGCCAGGCAAGACCTTTGAAGTCGGTCAATGTGCTCCTGGAAGAAGAACAACTGCCCCTCTTCAAATCGGACTGTCTCAAAAAGACCGTCGCCATAGAGGAAACCGACATCCAATGCGCTGACGCAGGTTGTGTCGGTGGCACCCTGAGGCCAGAAATTCCAGACCGTCCAGTCTTTGTTCATCGTTTCACTCCCAACACATCGAAAACTGACTGTGCCTTATCCAGTGTTTCTTCATATTCACTTTCCGGATCCGATTCGGCAACAATTCCCGAACCGATATCGAACCAGGCAAGTCCTGTGGCTCGATGAAATGTGATGCAGCGTATTGTCATTGCCATGTCCAAGTCATCCTCGGAATTGATGATTCCAACCGCGCCAGTATAGAACTGTCGTGCTTGCGGTTCCAACTCATCAATGATCTCGATGGCTCTCAACTTTGGACATCCCGTAACAGATCCGCCAGGAAACAAGGCCTTCAGCAGGTTCGAAAGACTCACATCCTGACGAATGACGGAACGAATGATTGATTCCGTGTGAAAGACGTTTCTCATGCGATGCACATGACGCTTGGATACGACATTCACCATTCCATACTGGGAGACTTTTCCGAGATCGTTGCGGTGAAGATCGGTGATCATGATCAACTCCGCCTTTTCTTTCTGGCTCAGCAGAAGTTCACGAAGATTGTCACGATCCCGCTGAGGTGTCTCCCCGCGTGGACGGGTTCCCTTTATCGGTCGGGTCTCCAACACTGTTCCTGATCGCTTCAGAAGCCTTTCCGGTGAACAGACAATGAGATCGAACTCCCGTGCGCGAATAAACAGAGAAAACTGCGCTGGATTCAGGCAGTAGAGCCGCTTGAACAGCTCCCATGAGGAACCAGTGAACGGAAACGTGAATCTCTGTGCGATGTTTACTTGGTAGATATCCCCCGCAAATATGTAGTCAAGGGATCTTCTCACTGCACCTATGTACTGCTGGCGTGTCATGGACGCTTGAAGAGCATCAGCACCACAGGTGTCTGTTGTGAGGCTGGAACTCAAACAACGGAGAATGCTGTCCTGCAACTGGCCGGCTCTGCTGGCTCTCAGGGAGAAATTCTGCCAGTAATCGGTCGCATAGAGATCTGGCACTCGTTGTAATGAGGGCTTGGGCATGGGAAGCGTCTCAATGAGATTCTTCAGATCATAGCCAAGGCACAGAACGGTTGGGTTTGCGGCGGTATGGGGTGCAGTCATTGATGACTGCTTTATCAGACACTCCAGCTGCACAAACGGATCGGCACTGGACCGTGTGTCGAGATAGTAGGCGAACTCATGCTTTGGAGTGATACCAAGACAGACCTGTTCTCGGGCGTGCTCATCGGGGAAACCGCATAGAAAGAAAAAGGACTCCCCCTCATGGGCGGCATCGTTGGCAGCAGAAACCAGATCATCTGGATTCATTGTGTTTGCAAAAACCCCAAGAGACGTCTGCGGGCTATCGCAACGATGCTTTCCAGAAGCAAGAACCCAAGTCGAGATTGCCTGCAACGCGAATTTCGAGTCACCTGCATCATATCAGGAGTGCCACATCGGTGCGAATCAGTCTAGTTTGCCATCAGATAATCGTGGATCGCTCGTGCCGCCTTTTTGGCCGCACCCATGGCCGAGATGACTGTGGCACTGCCGGTCACGATGTCCCCGCCGGCGTAGACGCCTGACTTGCTGGTTGCCATAGACTCCTCATCGGCCACGAAATAGCCTCTCTTGTTCGTCTGCATGTCTGGAGTGGTTGACGAGATCAGCGGATTAGGACCATTGCCGATCGCCACAATGAAGACATCCAGATCGATGGTGAACTCGGAGCCTTTGACGGGCACGGGACGTCGGCGTCCGGAGTCATCGGGTTCGCCCAGTTCCATTCTGAGGCATTCGATCTGACGCAGGCGGTTGTTCTCGTCGCCAATGAGACGAACGGGATTGGTGAGCAGTTTGAACTCAATGCCCTCAGCCTCCGCATTTTCGATCTCCTCTTCGCGGGCAGGCATTTCCGTCCTTGATCTTCTATAGATAAGATAGACATGCTCGGCGCCAAGTCGTTTGGCCGTTCGAGCGGAATCCATTGCCACATTGCCACCCCCGACGACACCGACTCTCCGTCCTTGGATGATCGGCGTATCGTATTCGGGAAAACGGTAGGCCTTCATTAGATTAGATCTGGTCAGATATTCGTTGGCGGAATAGACGCCGCTGAGGTTTTCTCCAGGAATGCCAAGAAACCAGGGGAGTCCCGCACCATTGGCGACGAACACCGCATCAAACTTCTCTTCCTGCATCAACTCATCAATGGTGTAGAGTTTTCCAATGACGGCGTTCATACGCATCTCGACGCCAAGTTTCCTCAGGTAGTCCACTTCCCGTTCGACGATGGCTTTGGGAAGACGGAACTCCGGAATGCCGTACATGAGAACTCCACCGGGCTTGTGAAGCGCTTCAAAGAGTGTTACCTGATG
>JAKQFZ010000980.1 GCA_029558215.1 Candidatus Omnitrophota bacterium | reverse complement strand
AGATG
The DNA here is from genome assembly GCA_029558215.1 of Candidatus Omnitrophota bacterium. Classification (GTDB taxonomy): domain Bacteria; phylum Hinthialibacterota; class Hinthialibacteria; order JAKQFZ01; family JAKQFZ01; genus JAKQFZ01. The sequence goes on along the minus strand of JAKQFZ010000980.1, from coordinate 5,000 downwards.
CCTTGAGAACCACCCAGTCCATTTCCTGCCTCGACATTTTTTGCCTCAAGTATCGAGAGTCTCGTCACATAGATACCGATCCTGTTGTTGAGGCACTTACAGTCCCATACATAAGCGTGAGAGCCAGAAAGGAAGTATATCCCTGAAAAGCTGAAGTACTGAAGCTGAATCCCTTTGACGTAAACGCCCTTCTGACTCCTGATCGTAAGGCCGTGCGTTCGAACAGGCAGTGTCTCATTACCTGAATCCGCTCCGGTGAGAATGACATTGCCTGGGGCTGAACGATCTCCAACAAGCGATATCGTTGCATCGCCGATAAGTGTCTTTCCCGCCAGAAGTACCGACTCGCGATAGATGCCCTGAGCCAATCGAACCGTCACATTGGAGCGAACCATGGACGGAATCGAGTCCCACGCAGACTGAATCGTCTTCTTCGGACGATCTTCTTCATAGCCAGTGAACCGATCGTCTCCCATGGCCGCGTCCACGTAGACGATGAGTTCATCGGAAGTCTGTATTCCCAAGAGTGCTGGGTTTGTGATCTCTCTGTCCGGAACAAGCTGCTCAAAAGCGCTTCCCGTATCACTGAACCACACACGCAGGAACACCTTCTCCCTCGCGTTGAACATACTTGGAATGAGCACCGACATGTTGGCAATGGATGCATCGCCGATGATGACGTTGAAGACTCCGTCCGTCACACTGGAAACGATCGCTGCAGACGGCTCATTTCCCACTGTGCTGGTGCCGTCGTTGGACCAATGGCTGATGTCACCACTGACATCCACAATGGCAAACTTAAAGTAACCGTCTCCCGTGTAGGGGTTTCCATCTATCTTGATCCGGCCTTCATAGTTGAACGTAACGCCTTGTGCCCAAACCATCGAACAGGTGAACAACAAACATCCAACAACCATTGCCCATCGTTTCATTTCTGCTCTCCTTCCCTGCACATCACCGGTACTCTCTCCAATTTCCGTCAGCCGCCAACGGTGTCATGGACACCTGTTTTGTTTTCACTCCAATAGGGCCCAGAACAGTCCAGGAACTTGAGTCAACACCCAAGGCAACAACTTTGTAAAAATAGGTCGTCGCCGGGTTGAGTCCCGTGTCTGTGTACTCAAGTACGGTTCCACCGAGAACTGCCACAACCTCATAGGTTCCATCTTTCGAATTGCTCCGGTAGACGGTATAGGTCTGAACAACGCCGTCGGGGCTTGACGCCCAGTTGAGATACACCGAATTGGAGCCGATGGCTGTGGCGATTCCATTGTTGCCCTGCGTTTTGACAGAGATCACCTCGAACCGGCTGCTTTTCTGAACATTGCCTCCCGCAACAAGTGTGATGGAATCAGAGCAGACGATTCGACCTTGGAAAGACTCCCCACCCCCAAGCGTGATGCGGTCATATTCTTTTTCCACATTAGAAGTGTCTGGAGTTGCCAAGAACGCGCCAACACCGACAGCACAAACAGAAATGAGAAAGCAAAGACCGAGAATCCTCAGATGAACCTTACGGATGATGCGCATTTGTCTCTCCTCACTTTCCGTTCCCGCTCTTGTCCTGCCGCAACCTGTTCCAAAGTACAGTAGCCCGAGTTTCCTCTGCCCTCAAGTGCATCTCCTGAGCGCTTCTCATTGCCTTGCTCGCCTCATCCTGTGCACCGGGGATATCGCCGCGAGCCAGAAGGAGCTCCGCTCTGGCTCGATACAGTCTCGGCCGAGTCTCATTGAAACCAAGCCGAACAACAATCTGTTCCGCTCGGTCGCAAAGAGACTCGGCTTCGTCGGTTTTTCCCCCATTGATCAAATCGAAACAGAGACCCAGCAGGGCTCGGCAGCAGATGTCTCCATCATCAAGAGACTCCGCCAGGCGCAGTGCAGCTCCGTGTTTGTCCTGTGCCTCTGAAAATAAACCACAGAGATAGTGAGTATTGCCAAGATTATCCAGAGCAATTGCCTGAGATCTTCTGTCCCCCAGGCGAGTTGCCAGATCGAGAGAGCGTGAATTGTATTCGAGTGACTGAGGAAAGAGTCCTTTGTTCTCTGCACACTGACCGAGATTGGCGAGTGCTGCAGTCTCGACTTCTCGAAATCCTGTTGTTCGAGCCAGATTCAGTGCCTGCAAGTACTCACGCTCGGCGGAATCTTCATGGTTGTTGTTCTCGAACACGATTCCGATGTTGTTGTGTGAAGCGGCCTGACCCCACAAATCATCCATCTGTTGTCTGACTTTCAAGGCTTTCGAATGCAGTTCGAATGCCCGATGAAGGTCACCCTTACTGTAGGCGATCAATCCAAGATTGTTGTAAGCGTTGGCAACGTACGTCAGATCACTGAGCGTGTCTCCGATCTCGATCACCCCGTGGTAGAGTCCCTCTGCGTCGTCCAGTCGGCCTGCTCTCCAGGCATGGATGCCTTGGAGATTCGCCAGTTCCATCTTCAGGCGAGGCTCATCCACTGGCTCCAGTAACATTCCGGCCTTGTTGAGATGCTCTCCTGCTTCTCTCGACGCTCCCACGGACAGAGCCAACAAAGCACCCGCCATCTCAACCTGAGCCTGACGTGCGCCGTTCTTTGTCCGCTGAGCGGCCTGTTGAGCCTGCTCCAAGTCAGCCTTTGCCTCTTCCATCTCTCCGATGTACCGATGGACTTCCGCCTGCTTCAGCAGGAAATCAACGATCTGGTCTGTGTGCTCCCGAAGACGCGGGCTTTGCACCAGCAGCGAGAGAATCTGCCCATAGAATTCAAGCGCTTCACGGTTGGCATACTGATCTCGCGCCTTGCGCGCGCATTTGGTCAAATAGCGCAGGGCGACGTCTGGAAGGTTTGCTTCATAGGCATGGTATGCCATCATCTCGTAATGGGCTTCGCTGTCGTCACCATAGAGTGACAGAAGAGTCTGCAGAACTCGGGCATGCATCGCCTTCCTGTGATCCTGCATCAGTGAATTGTAGACGACTTCCTGTGTGACGGCGTGGTTGAGGACGTAGTGCAGATCTTCTTCCTGGTCGGTTCTCGCGAGGAAGCCCATCGCCTCAAGCATGGCCACCTTCTCTCGCAGTCCTTCGGAACATATCTGCAGGCGTTCCAGCAAATCGGACGTGAACGGAGCCCCAATGACAGCGCCCACCTCAAGAATCTGACGAATGCCTTCCCCAAGTCCGGCAATACGCGATTGAATCAAGTTGACGAGTTCTCGTGGAATCAGTTCATCGTCCAGAGGCGTTTCCTGCATCCAGTCATCTTTTCCCTCTTTGACGATGTTCTGACTGATCAGTTTTCGCACCAACTGATCTATGTAGAGGGGTGTCCACTCCTGATCCTTTTTCAAGGAATCGAGCATGAAATCAGGGAGTGTGTGAGAGGCGAAGATTGCTCCGAGCAAGTCTGAAGTCTGTTCTGAATCCAATGGCTGAAGAACGATCTTTGTCAGGCATTCGTGTGGAAGTTCCCTGGCGGGTTGCCAAGGTTCTCTGGAAGTCAGACAGATCAGGAGAGGCAGATCTTCAAAGTCATTCAGAATTCCATCGAGCAGTTCCCAACTCGATGCATCCATCCACTGAATGTCTTCCAGGATCAAGCAGGTCGGTCTGGTTCTTGCAAGACCGAGCAGAGCAGTCTTGGCGGACAGGATTGTCTGTCGCCTGCGTTCGGTGGCAGGAATGCCCTGTCCGTTTCCCAACTGCCAACCCAGGAGTTCCACAAGCCGTTGATCCCAGTGTTGGACTTCGAATCCCTCAGGAACGACGAGCCTTTTCTGTATCTGCTTAAGGTTGTTCTCGACGGAATCGTTGAGCCGAATGTCCGCTGCCTTGCGGAACAGGTCAGCGAATGCACGAAATGGGACGTATTGACCATGAGAGGAACAAACAGATCTCGTTACATGGAATTGGCTCAGAAGAGTGGACACGGCTTCGGAAAGCAGTCGGGTCTTTCCCACGCCAGGCCTGCCGGAGATCCAGAGAATCTGCTTGGAACCGGCAAGAGCCGTTTCCGCGGCACGACGAATGCTCTCCATCTCATCAGTGCGGCCGACAAAAGGCAACAGCCCCGCGGTGGAGTCAAAGTGAGTCACGCCCACAGAGGCTCCGACCAACAAAGCACCGCAGGATGAGCACAAAGGAAACTCTGGCTCGATCGTTGCATTGCAGAACGGACAAACAGCACCTGATGCCACCCAAACAGCTCCTAGCCCAGTTTAGAATCGTCCAACCTCTTGGTCTGCAGCCAATCGTCAATGTCGCCCCGCCTGAACCTCAGATGACTCCCAATGCGGTAGGCGGGTAAATCCTTCTCCTGAAGCAGGCGATAGACCGTTCGCCGACTCAGGTTCAGGTACTCGGCAAGATTGTCCAACGTCATGAGTTTCTCGTCCATACCATCTGCCTAGCCCAGACCATCTTTTGCGGGCATATAATGGCACACGGTGGCACACTTTGTCAACAGAGAGATACCGTTTTCATTGGGCGTGCTGAACTTGAGAGCACTGTCGACAGCTGCACACATACAGAACAGGCAAAACCTACATTTGGCGGAACTTACTCGGTATGAGTTTCTGCAGTTGGATGCACATGGATGCGTATGTGAGGTTAGAGAGGAAATAGCACCTGGCTCTCGCGCCCATCTCTCTTGATTCCTCTGGCAGACAAAGCACTTTTTGAATCAGGTCTGCGAGCTCTCGCACATTGCCTGGTTCAAAGGTGTAGCCCCGTCCCTGAAGGTACTCTGGAATGTCCGACACTGCCGACGCGATAATGGGTTTAGCCATAGCCATGGCGTCTGTCAATTTTGCTGGCATTTGTCCGAGCGAAATCTGATGTCTGCGTTGTGGGATTACGACCAAGTCTGCCATAGCAAGGAATTCCGGCAACTGCTCCCAAGAACAACCACGCTTCAGAAGAATGCCCTCATGGGCAAGACGTAGATAGGCCGGTGGTTTTTGGGGATCAACGCCGACTAGAAGCAGCGCCATTGATGGATCGGATATACTGACAAAG
>JAKQFZ010000968.1 GCA_029558215.1 Candidatus Omnitrophota bacterium | reverse complement strand
GCCATCCAAGCGTCTTCGGCGAGGCTGTAGCGTGTCAAAGGATAGTAGTCACCCAGAAAGCAGTCCGATATTTCTCTCCATTCGGTGATCAGCTTCCTCAAGAGATTGTAGTCCAGATCTTTCCTGCGGACATCAGGACCTAGGGTGAACTCTGGTGCCATCAGGCTTCGAACAAGATAGGGTTCAATCTCAATAAAACCTGTGCCGTTGAAGGGTATCCAAAAGGACAGTCCATACGTGTGACACTGTTCTCCCACTGCGTCAAAAATGTTGTCGCTTCGAAGCAGCGGAACCGCTCGTCTCAGCGTTTCCAGATCATTGCGTCTGCCACCGGATGCGCAGGAGTCAATGAGCATTCCGGGATGACGACGCAACAGTTCATCCCACATCTTGAAGTAACCCTCGACATGACGGATCTCTGTAATACCTTGTCTGTCTTGTGTGTCATTGGCACGCCAAAAGACAAGAGGATCAATGTTGAAATCCTGCCGGTAGATGTCTATTCCCTCTTCATTGATAATCTTGTCAATTCGATCGACCATCCAGGCTCTGCACTCAGGATCCCCCAGTTTCAGGAGCCCTCCATCCTTTCCACCGTGAACCCATTCGGGACGCTCTTGTGCAAGCCATGTACCCGAATGCACACGCTCCGGTTCGAACCAGGTGATGGTCTTTATGCCAAGCGACTTTGCGTAGTCGCTCACCTCTCTGATGCCTTTCGGATATCTCTTTTTGTCAACAACCCAGGTGCCTGTGCGAACCCACGAACCCTCTGATTCATACCACCCGGCATCCAGCCACCAGTTGTCCAGCTGAATGCCCTCTTCGGCATACCGCTGCAGAAACTCCAGTTCTCCTGTGGCATTCGTGACCATCCCCGGGCCAAAGTGATGATCATTGCAGCAGGAGATCATCGGTTTGATTGGCTTGCCACCGGGACGCGGTGTGTTGTGTTCAAGCATCCAGCGCCGCCAGATGTTTTGAGCGCGAATCCAATCCCCCTCATAGAACTGAAGAACAACCATTGGCGCGCGAACTTCTTCCTTGGGATGAAGCGTGAAGTGAGTGAGTTCCTGCCCGGCCTGGACATTCAGACCGATGTCGTCATCCCGGACAAAATCCGCTGCCCACTGTCCTGCCCAACTGACTGCAATGATCATTCCTCCGTTGGATCTCTCGAGGTTGAAATAGGGCATGTCGCTGCTCGTCGGTCTCCCGAGGAGTCCGGCAATGCGTTTTCTCTCTCCGTACGCCAGAATCGTCTCCAGAGGTTCGTAATCATTTCGCTGGCACGGGCTGCCAACGAAGTGGTGCAACAGAAACTTATCCTCAACCCCTGTGTTGAAAACTGTATTCAGCGTTCTGATGTCCTGAATGATGGGAGTATCGGAATCCCCCGTATTCTCGAAATACAGAGTCCATTCCACCGTTGGATAGCACGTGTAGACTATGCTGACACAGCGGACAACCAGACCCGTGACAGGGTCACTGTACCTCAGTGTGTGCTCCGTTCGCGCCTCGTCCACTTTCCTGCTGTCTCTGCTGACGCTCCATTGGGACAAGAATTCGGATGACGGTCTTCCGCCATAGTTGAAAGAAAACGGAGGTGTCGTGCTCAGAGGCAAATCGTCACAGGTGAACATGAGCGCGTCTCCAAGCCAGAATTCCTCACCATTTTCCATAAGCACCTTGGCGTCAGCCCAACTGGCCTGGTCGCTGTTGACGTTGTCACCGCCGTCTGTTACCGCAAGGACAAACTCCTTCGCACCATCCAGATCAACACCTATCGGCAACGCGGACTCCCCACGACACAGCACAGGCGAACGATAGCGCTCCTCATCGCCGACTACGACACAGAACTCCGAACTCCCTCCGACGTAGGAGCCATTGGTGTCTATGCCTACGCTTGCGCTGAAAGTCTTTCCTGGGGAGGGAAGCAGGACTTTGATCCGGCTGACGGCGTGCGTGAAGATGCCTCGAGCGTAGGTCGTCTCGGCGATCCTCAAGGGCAGTCCGTCCCGCTGATTCTGCTGCACAGCACCATAGTTTCTGATGACCAGCAAGCCCTCTCGAAGCTGATTCTCGGATTGCCTTCCCTCGAATTTCACGGCGACCCAACCATCCCTCTGAGACAACTCTGCCTTTGTGACCTCTACGGCTTGTGCCATGAGCGTTCCTCCTATCATCATCAACAAGGCGACAAATAGCACACGTGACATTGCAGTGAATCGTACCATAGCGGTGACCTTTCCCTAACTGCAGTCGCTCTCTGTCATCTGTACTCGGTTGCTTGCAGGTTCCGGCTGTTTCCTCTCCCCAAAAGTGACCAACGACATGCATATCGCGATCCCCAGAATCCCGATCACTTGAACAAAGGACAATCGTGAGTGATAGACCAACGCCACTGCCAGTTGGCAAAAAAGGAATCCACCACCCGCTGCCAGGGCAAGCGCCACATTGACGTTCATGTGTCTGTAGAGGAGCATGAGCAGCCAGATGCTTGAAGCGCCGAAGACATTTCCAAGAATAAAGAAAAGCAGCCACCTGTTTGCGTTCGAACTCCCGTACTTAAACAGGATTTGTGCGACGGCTTGCATTGCCCAAAACGTCAACAGAAGAAGACAACTTTTCATAGTCCTGCCTTTCCCGGCCAACAAATGGCGCTTTCCTTGGAGTATACTGACGCACATTGCCAGATACCCGCAAACTCCAAAGCAATACCTCTACGCAAGTCCGCAGTCGCCCTTCGTCAACTGAAGCGGCTCGCCATCTGTAAGCGCAACCCGTAAGGCGGGTATAAAGACTACTCGTCCAGAATTCCTGTTCGCAGTCCGAGAGGCAGAGGCTTGGGTCGCTCACAGGTGCTTTCGACGTTAATGTGTTTGCCTTTCGCAGATGCCTCGCCGAAGGTATGCATCAAGTCCAGAACATGATAGGCCATCTCACCACAGGCTCGGTGCTTGCGTTTGGAGCGAATGGCGTACGCCATGTCTGCCATACCGATTCCACGGCTGTTCTCCGCGTAGATATGGCTGAACGGGACTTCCTTCCACTCACTCTGTCCTGCACGACGCACTCGAACCGATCCTGCAAAGGTATTCGGGTCAGGCATGCTCAAAGTGCCTTCGGTGCCGTAGATCTCCAAGTTGGGAAGATTGGCGCCCGCCTTCACATCAAAGGACGTGATGAGCGTTCCAACAACGCCATCGGCAAAATCCATCACTCCAGCGATGTGAGTTGGAGTCTCGACTTTGATGATCTTGCCATACTGCTGTTGACAGGTGGCGATTCTTTTCGGAAAGGAAATCTGAGCTGAGCCGGTGACACGCTTGACAGGTCCCAATAGGGATACCATTGCCGTGAGATAGTAAGGACCCATGTCAAACATTGGACCCGCACCCACCTTGAAGAAGAAATCCGGATTGGGATGCCAGCCTTCGGGTCCGCCACCCATGAAGAAACCTGTTGCTGCGATGGGGCGACCGATCCAACCGTCATCAATGACTTTCCGACAGGTCTGCAACCCCGCACCCATGAACGTGTCCGGCGCACAGCCAATGCGCAACCCTTTCTCCTTTGCCAACTCCATCATCCTCTTGGCGTCCTTGCGGTGAATTGTCAGGGGCTTCTCATTGTAGACATGCTTGCCCGCCTTCAGTGCGGCGATGCCGATCTCCGCATGGCCGTTGGGTGGGGTGATGTTGAGTACGATCTCAACTTCGGGATCGTTGAGTAGTTCCTTCACTGTCAGTGCCTTTGGGATTCCAAACTCCCTGGCTTTCTCCTCCGCCCGCTGCGGAATGATGTCAGCACAGGCGACAATCTCAAGAATGTCGAACGTCTGACCCGCCTTGAAGTAGATCCCACAAATGTTCCCACAACCGATGACTCCAATCTTTGCCTTCTTCATGCTGATATGCTCCATGCTGATAGAATGAACCAGTCTCGTCTGAATTGATGAGGCATCATCTCAGACAATGCAAACTGCGAAACGATAGCACTCAGAGGGCAACAGGAGCAAGCACGACTGCATCCCTATCTTCTCACAACTGTCAACGCAAAGTAGAAATGTCCCTTTTTCTGCAAAATAGAAATGTCCCCATCCTGGAGTTTTGGAAAGGGGGTTAAAGGGGGAAGACCTTTTTCAAAAGGTTTTCCCCTTTTCGTATTCTTGTTGGTGTTCTGGGAGAG
>JAKQFZ010000965.1 GCA_029558215.1 Candidatus Omnitrophota bacterium | reverse complement strand
GGTTTTTTGGAGAGCGGCATCGTGGAACAGGTTTGGGTCGGTTTTCGCTATCAAAAAAGCGACGGCACTTCCAACGACTACGTCGTGGCACCATTTGCAATACTGTCCAACGCCGGTCGGTTGTACCTCTACGGTTGGATCGACAAACATGTTGACGGGGAGCCCGCGTTATTTGATGTCTCCCGAATTGAAAATGTGGAGATTTTGGATGACGAATCGGACAAAGCCGTGAATATCCCCTTTCCAGACAAAGAGATAAAGCCCGATGAGATCATCGGCTCGTCCTTCGGGCTGTGGCGAGATGGTCCGTTCGATGTGGAGATCATCTTCAGCGATGATGCGGCCAAATCAGTCCAGCGCAATACCTTCCATCCGAGCCAGAAGATCGAAATGCTGGAGGGAAATCAAGTTCGCTTCACCATGCATACGGGAGGATACTACGAAATCCTCTGGTGGGCTCTCAGTTTCGGCGACAAGGCAGAAGTCATCAAACCCGAAAAGATGCGAACGGAAATAAAGACCATTCTTGGTCGCGCCCTGGGGAATTATTGAACTGTCTAGTCCAGCATGCACAGCTGTCGTCGTGGCATCTGCGCCTCATGAACGCCTTTCTCTTGACAACACAACGGTTAAGACGTTTACTACCTTTGTTGCGTTCATAGTCAGGAGGGTTTGTTTGGAGCATGGCTGATCGCGAGATATTCTGTTACGGTAATCCGGTCTTGCGTCGCAAGGCCAAAGAGGTCAAACGTCTTGACCGACAGCTGCAGAGACTCATCAAGACGATGTTTTCGACCATGTATCAAGCCAAAGGGATCGGCTTGGCCGCACCGCAAATCGGTCTGAGCCAACAGATCATCGTTGTGGACACGCAAGAGGGCAAAAATCAGAAACTCGCCTTGATCAACCCAAGAATCACCGCCTGTTCAGCGGATGACGTTGACACAAAGAAAGAAGGTTGTCTCTCCGTGCCTGAAATCGAGGGACAGGTCACTCGGCCTTGCTGTATTCAGCTGGTCGGCTTGACGGCGGATGGCCAGGAAGTCCAGGTGGAAGCGGAGGGACTTCTTGCCCGCGTAATTCAACATGAGATTGACCACCTCAACGGAATCCTCTTTGTAGACCGAATTCAGGGCATGGACAGGGAAATCCTGGAAGGTCCGCTGAAAGACCTGGCGCTGAAACATGGAGCAGGCTCAGGTCGGAAATGAACCCCTCAAGTGCCATCATCTTCCTTGGAACATCAGACTTTGCCGTTCCCAGTCTGCAGCGACTGGTGGCGGATGGTCTTCCTGTTTCTCTGGTCATTACTCGACCGGATCGACCGGCGCGTCGAGGCCAACGTCTGAGTGGGTCTCCCATCCTCTGCTGCGCAGAATCGTTGGGGCTTCCCGTCTGGCAACCTGAAAATCTTCAGGATGCGGAGTCTGTCCACCGAATTCAGGAGATGAAGCCATCCTTGCTTGTGCTTGTCGCTTACGGGATGAGAGTCCCAGGCGACGTACTCCAGGCGGGGGCTTTGGGAGCACTGAACTTGCATCCATCACTGCTGCCAAAATACCGGGGTGCTGCTCCCATGCAATGGGCGTTGATTCATGCTGAGAAAATGACGGGTGTGACCACCATGTATATGGACGAGGGCTTGGACACAGGAGACATTGTCTATCAGGAAAACGCCGCGCTTGTTCCTGGCGAGACCTATGGCGAGGTGTCCTCGCGCTTGTCCGTTCAGGGTGCAGCCTTGCTCAGCCGAACCGTTCAGGACGTGCTCAACGGTACGGCACCGCGGAAAGTTCAGGACAATGCGTTGGCAACAAAGGCACCTCTCTTAAAGCCGGAGCAGGAACGACTCCGCTGGGATCAGGAAGCCACTCGTGTTGCTGGTTGGATTTGTGGACTCTCACCCAGACCCGGAGCCTATACACTGGATCGCGAACGTCGGCTGAAACTGCTTCGAGCGCGCCCGCTGGAGGATGTTCCCGAACTGGTAAGCGTTGCGCTTCCGGAGCAGTTCGTTCCGGGGCAGGTTCTCGGCATACACCGTCCTTTGGGCATTCTCGTGGCGGCCGCAAAGGGAGCGGTACTGGTTGAAGAGGTTCAGCCAGAGAATAAACCGAAAATGAATGCATGTTCTTACGCAAACGGGTATGATATTCGTCTGAGTCATATTTTTGCCTGAAACCCTCGTGCTCGAAAGGGTCTGCTTCTGAGGAAACAGACGGAGCCAAGGAGATTCAGGAAGTGTGTAAGGTGAATGTACCAATGACAAAAATGCGAAAAGCGACGCTGATCTTCACTTTGTTCACGATAACCATGGGTTGTGGCAGCCCGGACGATACCGTCAGCGCCAAAGCCCCCCAGCCTAACCAGCCGTTATCGCTGGAGACGCCAACACCAGCAGGGCCTGCCGAGCGAGACACCGATCCAAGGGTGGTGTTAAAGATCAATGGCGACCCGATCACCATGGGCGAAATCAACACCATGGCATATGCGGTGCTGCACCAAAGTGGCCTCTCTCCCTATTCTCCCGAGGGACAAAAGGCGCTGTTGAGCATTCGGCCGAATATACTCAACACGCTGCTTTCCCTGCGTCTTTTGAAGCAGGGTGCCAAGAAACTGAAAGTGAAGATGGACCCCAGTCTTGTCGAGAAACACATTGAGGCGGTCAAGTCCCGATATTCCAGCGAGAAGGAGTTTCTTCGGAGCTTGGAGAAGGAAGGAATGACGCTCGAGGCCTATCGCAACAATGTGACCGATGAAATCATCGTTCAAACAGTCAAAGACAGAATCATGGGTGAGGGCGTTGTGGAGCCGACAGATGAGGAAGTCGAGGAGTTCTACAACGCACATTTGAAGGATTTCAAGAAGCCGGAGATGATCCATCTGTGCCTTCTGATGATCGGGTATCCCGAGAATCCCGCCATGGAACAGAAGAGCGAAGCCTTCTCGATCATCAATCGTCTTTACTTTCGGATTCTGGCCGGGGAGAATTTTGAGGAACTTGCCACAACCTATTCGACCGGACCGAACAAGGAAAAGGGTGGAGACCTGGGATACAAACCGCGAGAGTATGTCCAGAAGTACTTGGAGAACGCTCCCGAGTACCAGTTGGCTGCTGGCAATGTAACTCCCGTGCTTGAAACGCCAACCGGCTATGTACTGCTCTACCCCAAGGAGATCGTTCCCAAGAAGGATGTTTCCTTGGAACAAGCTTCCCAAGAGATTCGAGGAATTCTCAAGGATCGCCAGAAAGCTCGAAACCTTCAGCGCTGGCTCAACAGTCAGACGGAATCGGCGAAGATGGAAGTCGTTGATCCGGATCTCTATAAACTTGTAAGCGTCTCCCAATAGCTGAGTGCTCTTGGAGCAGTCGCCCGAATGAGAAAGGATGAGTTGAAGATGCCCGCAGTAGTAGTTGTTGGTCTGCAATGGGGTGACGAAGGAAAAGGCAAGATCGTGGATTTCTTGAGCCGAGAAGCTCAGCTGGTCATTCGTCATCAAGGCGGGAACAATGCAGGACACACGGTTTTTGTTGGAGAAGAACGCTACATTCTCCATCTGATCCCGTCAGGAGTCCTGTATCCGGACACTCCGTGTATTATCGGCAATGGCGTTGTTGTCAATCCCAGGGTGCTGTTGGATGAACGGGATGAACTTCGCGCAAAGGGAGTGGCTGTGGATTCAGATAATCTGATGATCAGCCCCAACGCTCATTTGATCATGCCCTATCATATCGCCTTGGACCGCGCAGCAGATGCGACGCAGGGAATTGGCACCACAGGGCGCGGGATTGGCCCGGCGTACGTTGACAAGTTTGGAAGAAAAGGGATCACCGTTGGGGACTTGGTGCTCGACCCCAACGTCCGGGAAAAAATCATCGAAGCCACCAAGGAGCGCAACAAGATACTGTCCGCAGTCTATGGAATGGAGCCTTTGAATCCGGATGAGGTTGCAGATGAGTATCTGGAGATGGTCTCCGAGATCAAACCCATGGTCGGAGAGGTCAATGCACAGATTCGGCGCGCCATCAGTGCGGGAAAGCGCATTTTGTTTGAAGGGGCGCAGGGAACAATGCTGGATCCCGACTGGGGAACCTATCCTTATGTCACTTCCTCTCAGACTTTGGCATCAGGAGCCTTTGTTGGTGCCGGCATGCCTGCCCGTGAAATGGATCAGGTTCTGGGAGTTGCCAAGGCTTATACGACTCGGGTTGGCTCCGGTCCTTTTCCAACAGAGATGTCCGACAAGGACGCTGAGAAGATTCGCAATGCGGGTCCGGTGGGTGAATACGGAGCGACAACGGGTCGTCCCAGAAGATGTGGCTGGCTTGACCTGCCTCTGCTTCGAAGAGCGGTTGCCGTCAATGGGGTGACGAGTCTCGCCCTGACCCGACTGGACATCCTTTCCGGCAGGAAGGAGATTCCGGTCTGCGTTGCGTACGAGTATCAGGGCAAGCGCTGGGATTTCCCGCCCGAATGGCACGGTGCCTGGCCAGAGGTCAAGCCTGTCTACGAAGAGCGCAAGGGTTGGCAGGAAGACATCAGCGAAGTACGTGTCTTCGAAGATCTTCCGATGGCAGCCCAGGAATATGTCCGCTCTATCGAAGAAACACTGGAGCAATCTGTCGGTCTGATCTCGGTCGGTCCGGCACGAACACAGACCATCGTGAGAAGACAGAGTTTCTTCAGGTAAGAATGGCGGCTCTGTTTCCCAGAAAGGGAATGTCCTCGGTCGTTTTCGGATGATGGGTATCTTCAAGTGAGAGGATATAGTTCTTTGGCAAGATTTGAAAAGCTGATTCTGACTCTGGCGGTGCTTTTGCTGTTCACGGGTTGTGGTGCCGAGTACTATCGCCGAAGTGCAGATAAAGAAGCCTATCGGATTATACAGGACAAGAGTCAGGCTGTTGAGGAGATGCCCGCGGGTTTTCATATCGAATCGGCAACGATTCCAGCCGATGCCACTGCCTTGTTCGTCCCAGAGGAGTTGAACCTGATAGATGCCGTTGAGATAGCGGTTGCCAATTCGAGAGCGTATCAGACTCGTAAGGAAAACCTCTATCTTCAAGCCCTTTCTCTGAGTTCCTCACGACATGAATTTGATCCTATTTTCTCCGGAAAGATTTCCGGAGACCTGAATCATGATGCAGCCAACCGGGAAAGTTTCTCAGGAATTCTCTCCACTGGTGTTTCCAAGATGCTTGCGACAGGTGCAGATTTGTCTGCGGCAATAAGCACCAGCGCCTTTCGTTACATCTCCAGCGGGGATGCAGCCTCCGCAGCTGGAACGGCATTCTCGGCAGGGTTGGTTCAGCCTCTTCTCAAGGGGGCGGGCAGAGATGTCACACTGGAGAATCTCACCCAGGCAGAACGGGAGATGGTATACGGCATCCGCGAATTTGTGAGATATCGCAAGTCTTTCTCCATCGGTATTGCCAAGCGGTATTATGATCTTCTGCAGCGGGCCGATGAGATCCGCAATGCGTCACGCAATTATGAGAATCTTCAGTATCTTCGCAATCGAACAGAAAATATGGCGCAGGCAGGCCGTGCAGCCTCCTTTGAGGTGGATCAAGCCTATCAAAGGGAATTGCAGGCGTGGGACAACTGCGTGCGCACCCAGGAGCGTTACAGTGGCGCCTTGGATGAATTCAAACTTGATCTGGGAATTCCCACCGATCTTCCCATCCGCTTGGCGACCAGCGAGTTGGAGATCATAGAGACCAGAGGTCTGGAAGATTTCCGAATCACCGTTGAAGAGGCCGTTCAAACCGCACTGGAGAAGAGACTGGACATCAAGACTCAGTGGGAGCGAGTGGAAGACGCCAAGAGAAAAGTCACCGTGGCAAAGAATAATCTGAAACCACGCCTCGATTTGATTCTTGACTATTCCGCCAAGACAGATGCCTCTCAGCCTCTGGACTTCGGCGATGGTGAGGATTCCTATAGCGTGGGAGCCGATCTCGATCTCCCCTTGGACAAGAAATCAGATCGAAATGCCTATCGAAGATCTTTGATCAACCTGGCCTCCGCACAACGAAGTCTTGAACAGGCCACGGACGAAGTCAAACTTCAAGTTCGTGACGCGTATCGTGCTCTGGAACAAGCCCGACAGACCTACGACATCCAACGGGAAAGTTTGAGACTGGCGCAACAGCGTGCGGAGAGTACACAACTGTTGCAGCAGGCTGGACGTGCTGTCACACGCGACGTTCTGGAAGCGGAGCAGGATCTGTTGGATGCAAAAAACGCGCTGACTCGCGCCTTGATCGCTCATCTGAATGCGCGGTTGGATTTGTTTATCGCCATGGAGAGCCTTCGGATCGATGAGGGGGGTATCTGGGAAGAGGAGAGGCAGAGATCTCCCCTGCCATCGCCGTGACAACAGTCAGCCAACGTCGGAGATGGGAAAGGACACCAAAGAAACAAAGATGAAAAGCAGGAAGGGTTTCTTGAAGCATCGGAAAGTGATTCTGGCGATAGGTATTATCACCGTTGTTGTCTTGGCTGTAGCACTCATGCTCAAGACGAAGAAGAAAGGGTCTGCGGAGGAGCTTCTGACATGGAAGGTTGAACGGGGCGACGTGATCATTGATGTAGTGGAGACGGGAAGCCTCGAAGCCAAAGACTCCAAGGTGATTGAGTGTGAGGTGGAAGGTCAGACCAGAATCATCACGATCGTCGAAGAAGGAACGATCATCAGTGCCACAGACGTGATCAACAAGAGAGTCCTCGTGGAGTTAGACTCATCGGATCTTCGAAAGAAACTCGACCAGGAGGCAATAACAGTTCAGAGTGCTTCGGCATCTTACACGGACGCACGGGAGTCTTACCACATCCGAGTCAAGCAGAACGAGAGTGATCTGAAGGCTGCCGAGTTGAAGGTGAAGTTCGGCCGCATGGACTTGCAGAAGTACATCGGAAAGGAACTCGCCGAACAGGTCATAGACGCAAGCCCAGACGTCGCCCTGATGGTGGAACATCCAAGTCTTGGTGGGGATGCTCTTCAGAAGAAACGCAAATTGGAAACCGATATCCGGCTCTCGGAAGAGGAACAGGCACTGGCTCGGGACAAACTGAACTGGACGATCAAGCTGGAAGACAAAGGCTATGAGACCGCGGAAAAGCGTCGTGCCGATGAACTGGCTCTTGAGCGCCAACGAGTGCGAACGGAAGAGACCAAAACGGGATTGGAACTTTTCAAAACCTATGAGTTTCCCAAGGAAGTGGAGAAACTCCTCTCCGACTATCAGGAGGCCGTTCGAGAACTTGATCGCACGGAAGCCAAGAGCCGTTCTGAGCTGGCAAAAGCCGAATCGCGGCTCTCCTCAGAGGAACGACAGCGCAACAGCGCCAATGAGCGCTACCAGAAAGTGCAGGAGCAGATCGACAAGTGTATCTTGGTTGCTCCACAGCCAGGCTTGGTTGTCTATGCGACGGAAGGCTGGTGGCGTGAGGAGGCAATAATCCGAGAAGGTTCCATGGTTCGCGAGCGACAGGCAATCATCAGAATCCCCAACACCAACATCATGCTTGCTCGAGCCAAGGTTCATGAATCCATGATTTCCAAAGTGAAGGAAAAGCAGCAGGCCAAAGTCAAAGTGGAAGCCCTTGCCAATATGGTTTTCGACGCCACGGTTGACAAAGTTGCAATTCTGCCCAACTCACAGAATCGGTGGCTGAATCCAAATCTAAAAGTTTTTGACGTGGACGTAATGCTCGGTGTCACACCACCCGAGTTGAAGCCGGGAATGTCGGCTGAGGTGCGTATCATCGTTGATGAACTCGAGGACGTTGTCTACATGCCCATCCAGGCGGTTGCCTCAAAGGGTGAGAAGAGAGTTTGTTTTGTCATGACTGCCCTCGGCCCCAAGGAACGCGAAGTTCAGGTGGGCGAGTACAACGACAAATTCATTGAGATCAAGAGTGGCGTGGATGTCGGAGAACGCGTTGTCCTGAATGCAGCGAACCTTTTGGAAGAGGGAGCAGAGCGTTTTAAGACTCGAAAGGCCAAAGAAGTGGATCGGGCTGCTATCGAGCAAGGAACTCCCATCGCTGAGATTCAAAATCAAGAGCAGGAACCTGCTGTGAGCAGCACAGAGGTGCAGGAAGAACCGACCGTTCGTCCGCCTGCACCTGAAGTCGAAAAACCATCGGAAGGAGAAAGAGAACCCCGTGCCTCTCGTCGAGGTCGTCAGAATCAGTAAGCAGTATATCATGGGGACTGTTCCTGTGAATGCTCTTGATCAGGTGAGCGTTTCCTTTGAAGCGGGAGAGTATGCTGCCATTATGGGACCTTCGGGTTCAGGAAAGTCAACTTTTCTGAATCTGTTGGGCTGTCTGGACACGCCTTCCGAAGGAACCTATCTTTTGGATGGTCTGGATGTCTCCAACCTGTCCGATTCCGAGCTATCGGATATTCGGCGCATTAAGATCGGTTTTATCTTCCAATCCTTCAATCTCATCAACGAACTGGACGTCCTGGAGAACATCCAGGTACCTCTGTTCTATCAGGCTGTTGATGAGCAAGAGAGTCATGATAGAGCCGTCATGCTCTCACAGGCCGTTGGCCTTGGACACAGACTGCATCACCGGCCTGCAGAACTCTCGGGAGGTGAACGCCAGCGTGTAGCCATCGCACGTTCTCTTGCCAACGACCCGGTGCTGATTCTTGCCGATGAGCCTACGGGAAATCTAGACTCCAAATCGGGACGTGAAATACTGGATATCCTGCATCGGCTGAATGCGGAAGGAAAAACGATTCTCGTGGTGACGCACGATGAGAATGTTGGCAGGGAGGCAAACAGGATCGTGCGCTTCAAAGATGGCACGATTGTGACTTCGTGAGCCGCGATCTGCGAGATAGGATTTTGTTTCTGGAACCGGAGATATCGAACTGACATCTGGGATGTGACCCAGCAGTTGATCAGGCGAGAAAGAGTCTCATGCGATTAGTTTTGATAAAAAGAATTCTCTACCTGGGTATGGTCAGCCTGTGGCGACATCGGCTCCGTTCTGCGTTGACAGTTCTGGGTATCGTGTTTGGGGTATGCTCCGTCATCGCGATGTTGGCTATTGGCGAGGGTGCCAGCTATGAAGCCCAGGAACAGATCAAGCGACTGGGAAGCCAGAACATCATCATCAACAGCGTTCAGCCACCGGAGACAGAGAAAGCCAGCGAAGAGGCTTCTTACTCCATGCAGTATGGCCTGACATACGAAGATGCCGAGCGAATCCATGCCACGATTCCTGCCATCGAAGTCATGGTTCCAGCGAAGGTGATCCGTTCCGATGTAATGTACCGCACCAAGCGAGTGGACGCCGATGTCTACGGGACGGTGCCCTGGTATCCCCAAACGGCAAACAAGAAGATTTTGAAGGGGCGCTTTTTCACACAGAAGGAAGCCTTGGACGGTCGAAACGTATGCGTGTTGACGAATGATTTGGTCAAGAAACTGTTCACTTTTGAAGATCCGATTGGCTCCAGAATTCGCATTCGAGGAGAGTATTTTTCGGTCATCGGGATCATTGATGAGCCTGTGGTGGCAGCCTCGGGAAACTCCAAGGCGGGTAACTCCAATCTCAATTTGTTCATTCCGATGACCGCGGCACGTCATCGTTTTGGTGATCTTATCATGATCTATCGCGCAGGCAGTCGCTCCGTGGAGGAAGTGGATCTTCACAAGATCATTGTCAAAGTGGACGACGTCAGCAAGGTCATGCAGACATGGGAAGTCATCAAGGATTTGCTGGCGCGATTCCACAAACAGCAAGACTATGAAATCGTCGTCCCGCTGGGGCTGCTTCGCGAGGCGGCTCGCACAAAACGCATCTACAATATCGTTCTTGGTTCAATCGCCGCGATCTCGTTGCTCGTCGGCGGCATCGGAATCATGAACATCATGCTTGCCAGCGTCACCGAGCGCACACGCGAGATCGGCATCCGCCGTGCACTGGGAGCACGACAAAAGGACATCATCATCCAGTTTCTCACTGAAACGGTGCTGCTTTCGACCGGAGGGGGTCTCATCGGGCTGATGTTGGGTCTCGCGATTCCGTTCCTGGTAACCCACTTTGCCGGCATGATGACCATTGTCCGGCTCTGGTCGTTGATTGTTGCATTGGGTATTTCGATACTGATCGGACTTATCTTCGGCATCTACCCCGCTTACCGCGCAGCGATGATGAACCCCATTGAAGCATTAAGGCATGAGTAGGAAGCGGGGAATTCCTGCAAGTTTCGATTCCATCGGATAGTCGTCTCAGTGTTGAATCTTGATGGCAAGAAGGCGATGAACTGCCTCCGGGTTTCTGTTGGCAGGCGCTCCTCGACGCAGAAGGAGAAAATCCCCCTCGAATCGAACGACACCAAAGACACCTCTTCGAACGATGGAGATGATGGCGTCAAACGAAGACTCTCTTGTCTCTGGCCAGAAATTGTTTCCCACAGATGCAGTGCAGAAGACTATGTAGTCCGAATCGCCAACAAAGGGAAAATAGTAGATCCTCTCCCTGCGTGAAAGGTGAGGTATCAGCGGGTTGGAGGCGCTGACCCCAGCCGAATCCGGAATGCTCTTCGTGATCTCTCGAAACAAATCATACTGCTGCCGAGGGTACTCAAAGCCGGTGAATCGCTTTGAGAAGAACCAGCCAAACTCGTAGTTGAAAAGCAACGATGAGACAATGAGAAGTCCAGCCAATTTCAACCGCAGAGAAGGACGGATTCTTTCCAGAGCAAGGATTGTGAGATAGAAGACAAACGGAGCCAAAGTAGCTGGGTAGTGCAGACCAATTGTATAGTGAAGTCCATCCGACGCCAAGAGCGCAGTTGCGAACCCGGGTGCGAGCAGAACAAGGCCGTTGCCAGCGATCAGAGGTAAGAACAGTATCGGTCCGAGCATTTGGAGCAGGAAGAGAATCTTGTTCGCGTCGAAAAAGGCAAAGTAAAGAGTGAAGAATGGGTTCGTGAGAAGTGTCGCAAGCATCCCCTTGAGTCCGGTGAATCCAGGGGCAATGTAGCCCTCAAATCTTGACGCCATCGGAGAACCGTCGTTCATGGGCATGATGACACCAACGCACAGGGCAAAGTAGAGTGCACACACAAAACAGGTCAATATGCCAACTCTGACATTTTTTCTGGAAATCGCCGCATAGACCCCCAGAGCAAAGCAAGACAGGGCCAAGTCCTCCTTGACCATCAATGTGAGAACCAGGGAAATCCAAAACAGCCTCTTCTGTCCGGTTTCCAGCATCAACAGTAGAAACAAAAGCAGCGGGGTTGCCAGAGGTATTTCATGGAAATCACGTATGTTGGCTCCTTGGATTGCCGGGTACAGCAGATAGCAGATCGACAGAAGGCATGGAATCGTGTGTCCTCCGAGCCTTCTGCGAGCGATCAGATACAGGGGCACCGCAGCAGCACCCAGGGCAACACTTTGGATCAGCAATAGTGTCTTCGGATCTCCATACAAGGCGTAGAAAGGAACCAATAGCAAATGAATCGGAGAAACATGGATCGCGAGAAAGTTCCTCTCGATGGTACCGCAGAGGGTCGTCCGAAAAACTCCCCTGTGAACGATGTTGTAGAGCAATTGGTCGAATATACCCAGATCAGCCCCCGACGTTTTGAAGGATGCATGGCGGACGAACGTGTATGCCGCAAAGTAGGTTGTGTAGATTAAGGCAGCGGTCAGAGTGATGAGCAGTCCTTGAACCGCCTCTTTTTTCTCCTTCGTGTCCGAATCAGGAGAAGCAAGTCTGCTGATGTGTGCCCTCGTGAGATAGAATACGAAGACGCAGAAGATAAAGATGAGCAGAACAGTGAGAAAGGGGAAATCTCGTTCGAGACGTTCTACACCAAACAGCGGGAGAAAGGGCAGCAACACTGCAGGGATGATGAGATCTGAGGTGAACCGAAGATACTGATCATACCTCAGATCGTTGGCATTCATCACCAGCAGGATGGACAGTGACAACCATCCAAGGAGAAAGGTGAGCATCAGGGTGACACATCCAATTAGGACTCTTATTCGCAAGACGGAATCCATTTGGTTGTGCAGAGTGAAAGCTGTCAGATCTTCGCTGTTGCAGAGCCAGAAAAACAAAGAAACAGCAAGACCCGCCAATTGAACCAGAAAGAAGCGGTAAAGATTTCTGGTCTCTTGCAGACAGTCAACCAGCTGATTCCACATTCTGCTCTGAATTCGGAGGGATAGAGACATTGCCGAAAAGGATACAAGCGCATATATGAGGAAGAGCATCGCATCG
>JAKQFZ010000964.1 GCA_029558215.1 Candidatus Omnitrophota bacterium | reverse complement strand
GTCAGGGCTCGACTTCATCCGACGGAATCACAATGAGGATCGCTGGTTTCTTCATATCGAAACTTTCGATCCCCATGAGCCATTCTTCACCCAGGAAAAGTACAAGGCATTGTACAAGCACGAGTATGGGGGACGACATTTTGACTGGCCACCGTATCGGCGCGTACAGGAGACCCTCGACGAAGTGCAGCACTGCCGTTACGAATATGCTGCCCTTCTAAGTATGTGCGACGAATACCTTGGCAGGGTTCTGGATTTGATGGATGAACTGAATCTTTGGCAGGATACCATGCTCATCGTGAATACCGACCATGGGTTCATGCTTGGCGAGCATGAATGCTGGGCAAAGTGTTGGCAGCCTTTCTACAATGAAATCGCCCATACACCCCTGTTTATCTGGGATCCCCGTTCACGTTGTGCCGGTGTGCGTCGGAATAGTCTGGTTCAGACGATCGATCTTGCACCGACAGTGATGGAGTTCTTTGGCATCTCTCCGACGGAGAACATGCTTGGGACGCCTCTTCGGGAGACTATCGCCCATGACACTCCGGTTCGAGAGGCGGGGATTTTCGGGATTCACGGTGGCCATGTGAATGTGACTGATGGGCGCTATGTGTACATGCGTGGTCCGGTTCGTTCGGACAATCAGCCTTTGTTCGACTATACCCTTATGCCAACACACATGGCGAGGATGTTCAGTGTGGATGAACTTCAGTCGCTTGAACTTGCTGATCCATTTTCTTTCACAAAAGGGTGCCGCACACTCAAGGTATCCGCTGTGCCGAAGAACATGAAATCGCGAGATGCACTGACGTGCTACCCGACCATGCTCTTCGATCTGGAGCAGGATCCAGGACAAAATGATCCCATTCAGGATAGCGATGCCGAAAAGCGCATGATCGAGCTTCTGAAGCGCTGTCTTCGAGATGCAGAAGCGCCTCAAGAACTGTATCAAAGACTGGGGCTTTGAGCCTGCTGGCCAGTTCTGCTGTCAGGGACTACTTGCCCATCCTGATGACCAGCTGATTCTGTCCCTTTTTCAGACTATCAAAGGGCAGAACGATCTGGGATTTCGGCTCCAGATCCACTCCGTTGAGCGTCACTGAGACAGTCTTTGTGCCCTCATTGAAGAGTTCGACAAAGATTTGAGCAAGGCCGAAACGAAGGGGCTGTTTCTGCTTCAAGTGTCGGATTTCGGTTGGAACATGAGGCTCGATAGTCAACGACGTGGCATCGTATCGGCAGTCCCAGAGACCCCGAAGAGCAGCGCCCATGACCGCATAGGAGTCCAGTTCGTTGGGTCTGCCCGGACTCGGAAATTCAGAGCCCTTCCAGATCGCAGGGGCAATACCTTGGCGAAATTCGGCGAGGAAACTCTCCAGACACTTTCGCGCATCGGCAAACTCATCCAGGCGGAATTGCGCAAGAAGCATTCTGGCAACGTTGGTTCCCCAGATACCACCATTGACCCAGACTCCATATCGCCAGAGATACTCGTCCGTTTCCGTTTCACCCCAGTGATGATAGGTGTCATCGAGTGCGGGGTAGTTGTTTCGAATCAGACCGTCCACCCACAGACCGGTGACGGATGCGAGCTGCCTGTAACACTTCCGGGATGTCTCCAGGTCAAACACGCCGAAGGCTATGGCATCGTGATTGCAGGTTGTCTGCATATAGCCGAACTGCTCTGCGCCGTAGACGCCGTGGTGGATGCCTGCCTGGTCAATGTAATTGACGAGATAGCCCTCTTGGGTGAGAAACTTGGGCAAAGCCTCAAGCGCCGAGTTCAGATATGCTGTGTACTCTGACACCTTGTCTTCGCGATTCAAGAGCTTCTGGACTTCAATCATTCGGCGGAGCGCCGCGCAGTAAGTAACCTGAACGCCGGAATGATAGCCCCAACTGAAGGACCCATCGTCCAGTCTGGAGCCGGCATAGGAAGGAGCGAGCAGGTTCGCTCCAGCACCGACACGGAACATATTGGACTCGTCGCGTCGGGATTCCAGCAAGGAGACGATATTCTCCATCTTCCTGAGTGATACGCACAGTGCGGTAATGTCGCGCGTGGTCAGATAGTATTCCGACAAGAAAAGCAGATCCGCTGCCGCGGATTCGATCATGCAGTCGTGTTGTCCGAAGTCGCAATCGCCCTGTCTAAGGTGGAAGAAGTAGTTGTTGTCATCGTCCAGCGAAACGGCGTCAGGCATAGCGCCCACGGGAGCAACAAAACCGTGGAAGTCCGGTGTCTTTCCATCTCCCTGCCCTGAAAAGAGGAGATCGAGCGAGCGTTTCAGAATCCGAAGGTGTTTGTCCGGCATAACAGGAATCCAGGCGACCATGCCATAGGAATTCTGTGTCCAGAATCCATAGCGCCAAGAGGGACCTTCGTCGAAACGATCCTGACCGGGAAGGTAGCAGTCGTTCATCAGGGATGCCAAGGAGCCACTGCCATCCAAAACAAGCCAGCATTCTTCGAGAATCTGCAACCATCCCTGATCCCCTTCGCCCTCAAGAAAGACACCTTTGAACTGTTCCATAGCTTCTCCTCTCTGCACTGGATACGACAAGCAAGACATTATGGAGAAGGTGCAAAGCACAACATAAAGCAACTGGCGCATTGCGCTCTCCTTCCTTCCCATCAGACATCGCCAAACAGTCAAGCAGAATACAGATTATCCCAAATGAGACAAGAGATCTTTTCGCTCATCGAGATTCACGGTGCGGACTTCAACAATGCGCGATTGCCAGTCCAATGATCAAGAGCACTGAAAACAGAGTCATGTACTGTGCTGTTCGTGAGTCAAGATTGCTCAGTTGCTTCTGTTCCGCAAAGACGCCATTGGAAAGAGAAAGAGAAATCGGAGCAGAGAGAAGAGCGAGGAGAGAGAGGAGTGGGAGCAAGCGGAT
Organism: Candidatus Omnitrophota bacterium; assembly: GCA_029558215.1. Classification (GTDB taxonomy): domain Bacteria; phylum Hinthialibacterota; class Hinthialibacteria; order JAKQFZ01; family JAKQFZ01; genus JAKQFZ01. The sequence goes on along the minus strand of JAKQFZ010000964.1, from coordinate 16,812 downwards.
CAGCACAAACATGAGTAGGAGTATCGGGGATCCCAAGACCATTGTTGCATAGAGTCTTTTGCCCCAACGCAAACCCAGGATTCCAATGGAAGTTCTGACTCCGGCATCCAAGTCTCCGTGATAGTCGCGGATGTTGTTGGCAACGAGAATGGCCACAACAAGCATTCCGACAGGTATCGAAAGAACCAGAGCCTTCAGTTGGATTATTCCGCTCTGGACATAGGCCGATCCAACAATGATGCATGGGCCATAGAGCAGAAAAATGACGAAATCACCCAAGCCCCGATATTTGAGTTGAAAGGGTGGTCCGGTGTAGGCATAGAGTCCGACAGCACCAATGATCCCGAGCAACAGACTCCAGATACCCGTTGTCATAACGATGATGAGCCCGAGAATTCCCGAGAGGGTCAAACAGACAAAAGCGGCGATGAGTACCTGAACAGGCCTGAGGAAGCCACTCGGCAGTGCGCCCCAGAACCGACCCGCCTCGGGATGTACCTTGAGATCAACACCCGACTTGTAATCGAAATACTCGTTGAGCAGATTTCCCCCTGAGTGCATCAGAAAGACCGCCAGGAGCACCATTGTCAGAAGTCCCCATCGAACAGCAGGAAAGGGGGTAACAGCAAATGTCCCGACCAGGATGGGAAGCAGTGAAGCAGGATATGCGAAAGGTCGGAAAGCACGGACCCAGATCCTCAAAGCGTTGGGGCGTTTACCTTCACCAGTCATAGTTCAAACTCTCCCAAGTTCCTCACCACTTCCGCGATCAGTGAGCCAACTCTTTTGTGTTCAAACCGTTGTATTGTACCAGAAATGAGAACAATCTTGCCAAGTCCGATCAAGGGAGCGTACTTGCGAGACACTTCCGGAAAGAGCACAACTTCAATCATGCCGGTTCGATCAGACAGCGTTGCGAACTTCATCCAACTGCCTCCCTGTGTTTTGTGAGATCGTTCGGCAACAATGATGCCGCAGAGAGAAACAGCTGTTTTCGCTTTCTCCAAATCCCGTGATGTTTGGCAGTCGCTCTGAACGCCACTCGGATCTATCGCATCGAGCGGATGACCTGAAAGGGGGAATCCCAGTAGATCCATCTCATCGCGAATCTTCTTTGCCAGCGTGTAGTCGGGAATTGGACAAGAAACGGCTGAATACTTCGGTCTCTCTGGAGAGTGATACTGACGATTCTCGATGCACGTGAGAAGATTGCCCTCGTCTGCTGATTCTCCCTTCAGGCTCGGCGTTCCAGCGATGCCTGACGTGCGAGCCATCCAGAGCAATGCCGGACGGTTCTCGCCAAATGTATCGCATGCGCCGCTTCGGATGAGACTGTCAAGTTCCGATGGACTAGGTTCGACCTTGAGAAGAAAGTCAGCCAGATCAGAAAAGGGTCTGCGCGCCTTCAGTGTTCGTCGAATCGTCTTCTGTGTAAGGTCTTTGATCTGCGAAAGAGGAACGCAGATTCTGCCATTTCGAGCGAAGTAGTCTTCTTGGGAGCTGTTGACATTCGGGCCATCAACGGCAATTCCCAGATGCAAAGACTCCAGGACATAGGTCAATCGGGAGTAGAAACCTTTTCCGCTGGAGAGTACCGATGCCATGAATTCGGCGGGGAAATGGCTCTTGAGATAGGCTGCCTGATAGGCGAGAACAGCATAACTGCTCGAATGTGCTTTGTTGAAGGAATAGCCGCAGAAGTCCAGAAGGAATTTCCAGACTTGGTCAATCTCTTCCTGATTGCGTCCTTTCCGGATCGCGAGTTCTCTGAATTCCACTTCAAAGCCAGCAGCCTTCTCTCGGTCGGATTGCTTGACCAAGGCTCGCCGGAGCAGATCGGCACGTCCGAGATCCATCCCTGCAAACAGGTGAGCGACCATGAGTATATGCTCCTCGTAGACCATCAATCCGTAGGTGTCTTTCATGGCTGCTTGAACCGATGGATGAATGTACTGGGAAGGGTCTAGTCCAGAATGCCTTCGGGCATAGTGTTCCACTTTGTTTTGATTTGAAGCACCGGGCCGGATAAGGCTCAAAGAGGCAATCAGACACTCAAAATCTCTGCATCTGAGACGGCGAAGAAGGTTGCACATGGCGGGCGATTCAATCTGAAAACACCCGCGCGTCTCTCCCTGGGAGATCATTTTCCATGTCTGAGGGTCTCTCTTCGGTATTGCATAGATATCTATCTTTGTGCCGTGGTTTCGCTCTACGGCGTCAACGGTCTTCGCGATGACCGTGAGACCGGCCTGTCCGAGGAGATCCATCTTCACCAAGCCCAAGGCCTCGACAGAGTCCATGTCGTACTGCGTGATAACGCACCCCTTTGCGCTTGTCTCAAGTGGAGCGATTTCATCAAGCCTGTCGTGGCTGATGACCAGCCCGCACGGGTGCATTCCCAGATGGCGGGGCATGCCTTCAATGCGTGTTGCCACATCAAAGATCGTTCTATAGGGCTCTTCCGATTTGGGAACGGCTTTTCTCTGTCGAGCAAGGCGTCGGACTTCCTGCTCTGATAGACCCAAGACCTTTCCGACGTCCGCCAGAGCTGATCGTGCTTGGAAGGTGGTAAAGGAGCCAACAATGGCCGTATGCTCGGCACCGTATCTTCCATAGACGTACTGCACGATCTCATCGCGCCTGTCCCATTGAATATCAAGATCAATATCCGCCAAACCGCTCTTGGTCACTCGCTCTCTGTTGAGGAAGCGCTCAAAGTACAGCCCGTGTTTGATCGGACACACATGGCTGATTCCAAGGACGTAGCAGACCAGACTATCTGCGGCGCTTCCCCTCGCGACAGCCCAGATGTCTCTGCGACGGGCTTCTCGTGTGATGTCCCAGACGATCAGGAAATACGTTGTGTACCCCAGTTCATCCACTGTCCGGATCTCGTGCTCCAGACGTTCAGCAACCGCACCTAAAACCTCACCATAACGTTTCCTTGCACCCTTGAGGCAGAGGTATCTCAGATACTCAGAAGGTGTCAAGTCGTTGCCAGTCTGAAAATCGGGGAATTGGGGTTTGCCCAAGGGAAGTTCGAGGTGGCAGGATTCGGCGATGCGTTCTGTATTAGAAAGGCATTCGGGCAATTCATGAAAACGCCTCTTCATCTCATCGGGCGATGGAAGATGGAAGTCGCCCTTCAGGTGTTTTTCGGGGTGTGGCTGTTTGACGGAAGTCATGGTTTTGATTGAGGAGAGGGACTCGTAGAGAATTCTATCGCCAGGTTCAGTGTAATGAGAATTGACTGTAGCCACACAGGGAATCCCAAGCGGTTTTGAGAGGCGGAGCAACTCACGATTCAGTTTGTGCTCATGTGGAAGTCCGTGTGACTGAACCTCAATCCAGAATCTTTCGGGAAACACTTCCGCGTACCAGACGGCCAGCCTTCGTGCCTGTTCCTGCTTGCCCTGAAGCAGCAGCTGCGGAATTCTGCCATGTTGACATCCGCTCAACACGATGATGCCGGCGCAATGCCGGGTCAATGATTCTCTCGGAAGGCCTTTTGGAAACTGCACTCTCTGGCTGAGTAGACGACAGAGATTCGCGTATCCCTGCCTATCCTGAACCAGCAGCGTCAGATGAGACTCGTCCTCAAGGGAAACCTCACTGCCAAGAATCGGGAGAATGCCGTGATCCAATGCCAGCTTATAGAATTGAACACTCCCATAGAGTCCATCGCGGTCGGTCAGCCCGAGAGCGGGATAGTGATGACGCTGACAGAGCGAAAGCAACTCCTCGAGAGTGGAACTGCTCTCTAGAAAGCTGTAACAGCTGTGGATATGCAAAGGAACCATGGCATATTGTGTCCCAATGTTTGATCAGTCTTCTGGAATAGTAACATAGTTGCATTGAATCTTGGCTGTGACGGTACCTATGCCACTACTGTTGTTCGCACGAGCGGGTCTGGCAAAGTGTTCTTACGAAAAGATCGTGCGTCAGTTTTGCCGCAGTTGACCAAGCGAAGCGCTCGACTTGGGAGTGCCCTTTCTGCACAAGCGAACTGCGCAGTTGCCCGTCCTTCAGCAGGAGTGCCAGCCCCCGTGTCCACTCTGCGACATCTGTCGGATTGACCAGCAAAGCGGAATCACCGGCCAGTTCAGGGATTGATGCAACGTTGGATGCAATTACTGCAGCGCCACAGCTCATCGCTTCCAGCAAAGGAAGACCGAACCCCTCGTAGAGGGAGGGAAACGCAAACACTGTTGCACAGGAATAAAGTGTCTTGAGTTCGCCGTCTGAGAGTGGCTGCAGCACTCTCACCCAGGTGCCAGATTCTTGCGGGTCGCCCTGATTGCCCCAACCCTCAGGACCCACAAGGATCAAAGGTACTGGATCGGTGCGTGTTTCATTCAGGACAGACATGGCTTTGACCAGAGTGTTCAGGTTCTTGCGTGGCTCTCGGGTGCCGACGAAAAGAACAAAATCCCCTTTGAGGCCGTACTTGATACGAAGGGATTGCCTTTCTTCATGAGTTGTTGGGCTCCTGAAAGACTCATCCAGACCTTCCCAGATGACATGAACTCGTTCGGGCTGCACTGGCAACAGCTGCTCGATGTCAGACTTTGTGGAATGAGACACAGCAATGATCGCATCCGCATTTGGAACTCTTTTCATGACCCAGTTCCAGTACATTCTGTAGTTCCAAGGCTGGATGCCTGAATACTTCATGAACGCAAGATCATGGACGGTCACGACCGAAGGAACCAGACAGCGGGCAGGGACTATTCCCATCGGAGAGAAAAAAAGATCAACAGAACTCTTTCTGATCGCCCGAGGCAGTGTGAGCACTTCCCACCAGGGGCGCATGAGTGCCTGTCGCGATCCACCGAGGGTACTTATTTGGACGCGTTCTTCGTTGTTGGCCGAAAGCTCGGGAAGCGGTCTATTGGTGAAGAGCACATAGCCGGTTGCGTTGTCGAGTTTCAGAAGGGCTCTGAGAAGGTTCTGAAGGTAGCGTCTGATGCCGCAAGGAGGTTCATGCAGAGGTCGTGCGTCAACGCCAACACGAAATGCCACGTCCTGCATCCTTCACTCCTTGGCCAGGGCGAAGCAGATGCCGCAAGCGCTATCCTTGTCCTCAGCGGGGATGATGCTGAGCCAGCGTGACGCCATCAAGCGAGTCGCTCGGCGAAATGGCAACTTGAGCACAAAGGGAACCGAGTACCAGAACCTGCTCCACTTCAGCGAGGGTTCACCGAAATAGAACCGGGATATCTCCTTCAGACCAGAGGGCTGGATGATCCTCTCCTGAAGTGCCTTCTCGTCGTATCGTCTTTCGAAGTACCTGACATGGGGACTCGTATCGGATTCTGTGTACCGTCTGCCGTAGGGGATGGAGAAAATGGCACGACCGCCCGTGCGGAGAACTCTGCCCATCTCCTTGGCAGTCAGTCTGTCACCATCCCCGGGGACATGCTCAATCGATCCCAGATTCAGAACTCGATCAAAGGATTCATCGGCGAAGGAAAGGGAACGGCTGTCTCCAACAATGGGCACGAACTGGGAGTTCTTCAATCTGAGTCGTCCAGCCTTCTGAGCTTGCCAGCCTATCGCCTTGGGAGCGATATCGAGAGCCAAGACTTGGATTCCCTTTTCCGAGGCGAGGTAGGATGAAAAAGGCCCCTTGCCAACGCCCAAATCCAGCAACTGGAGATCGGGCTTCAGATCGAGCAGATCAAGCACCAGAAGGTATTCAATGCACCTGAAATAATCCAGAGATCGCGCTGCTTCAACGCATCCCAGTCGGTCGTTGAAGTGTATGATGCTCCTGAGCGTTCTCCCGTTCTCTTCTTTACTCATCATATTGGTTCGGAGTATAACAGACGTTAGGTGAGTATGAAACTCAAAAGATGGAGGCACTCTCGTCTTTGGTAGGCGGGCGGATTCTCGGATGAACTCTCACGCAGTCCACGCGAAATCACAGCGCATCCTCATCCTGAGTGGAACGGGTTATCCGCTCCGAAGTGGGATGGTTAAGTGGATTGAGCAACTGGGGGCCGCACTGGCAAATGCTGGATGTGAAGTTCGACAGATTGTTGCTTCTGAAATGCCAACCATTGGTTGGACGGGGTGCTATCAGATTCAGTCGTTGGGAGACTCGCGGCGTCGGAAACAGATCGGAAATCATTATTTGCAGGGGTTTCGTAGGTTCCGAATGGTACATCGAATTGTAGCGGGGATGCTGACGACGGGTTGGAATCCGAATCTTGTCATCAGCGATTCCACCCCAAGCATGTTACTCTTGGCACATCGGACTGCGCTACAAGGGAATGTACCGCGTCTCGTCATTGCAGGTGGGGACTTCTTTCGGGAAGAGCCACGATGGCTGCTTAGGAACATGGTGAGACATCTCTATAAGAGGGCGACTGGGATCTTTGTTGACGGGGCGGATCTTCAGGCAGTCCTTGCCAAAGAAGGGATCAATCAGCAGAGCCTTCACGTTATTCCGCATGGTGTTGATACAGACGTCCTCACGCCAGGTGTCTCTTCAGAACTCTTCTTTCATTTCCTGGGCGAGAAGAATCTTCCAATTCCAACGCCCGGGAGAATTGTTCTGACACACGGGACACTCAAAGAGTCTACAGGATGTCTGGAGTTCCTTCAGATGATCTCTAAAGTTAAGCCCACGAGCGCAATTGTCGTCGGAACGGGTCATTTGGATACACAACTGCAGAGATTTGCGATGCAGTTGCAGATCCCAGTCATCTTCACAGGGATGGTTCCAGAGGACGTCTTACCTTCAGCGCTCTGCGTGGCTGATGTGTGTGTCTATCCTTTCAGGGATATGGCTGGAGTGTCTGTCGCCGTAATCGAAGCCATGAGCTGTGGACGCTCTGTTGTTGCCACGGACTGTGGCTCTCTTGGCGAAGTGTTGAGAAATGGCCAAAACGCTCTTGTCGTTCCAAGGGGAAATCAGGACGCACTCGATGCATCTGTCCTCAGTTTGTTGGACGATCCGCAGCGGCGTGACCAGATCGGTGCGAAGGCACGCAAGGAAATTCTTGCGAACTGGAGTCTTGGAGTGCGTCAGCAGGCCTTTCTCAAAGCACTGCGTGAGATCGTTCGCTTTTGAAGACATGGCAGTCGGGAGAAATTGATGAGTGCCCGTCAGGCTCGCTCATACGTTTCACTGTACAAGGTGCTCGAGCCTTGTGCAGGCGGTTCGCCGCATCCAGAATCCGAGAAGAGAAGCGCTATGGCTGGATCTGTCTCTTGGTTTCCGCAGTCCGGTAAGCTCAAATTTGCCGTTCGGCTTATGTTCCTCTGGGTGCTCCTGCTTGCGTTGCCTGATGGCACTGGAGCGCAACAGAATTTCCCTCCACCAGAGTTTGAGTCTGGGTACAACCTACCCGTTGCGACTTTTCAGCTCTTTCACGCTGGCGCGATGCCGTATCTCGATGTCTTGCTTCTCGTCCTTGCTCTCGCTGCAGCGAGCTGGTTTCTTCACAAGATCCGAAGCAGAAAGGGTGTCCTGATTCTTGGTCTTGTCTGTCTTGCGTATTTCGGATTCTACAGGAAGGGATGTATCTGTCCCGTTGGTTCAGTGCAGAACATGTTTCTCGGAGTCCTCGACTCCTCGTTCCCTGTTTCCATCCCAGTGGCCCTCGTCTTTTTGACGCCACTCGTTTTTGCGCTTGTGTTCGGCAGAGTGTTTTGTGGAGCGGTTTGCCCTCTCGGGATGGTTCAGGACATAGTTATCTTCAAGCCACTTCGTGTTCCTCTTTGGATCGAGAAGCCGTTGAGCCTTCTGCGGTTTGTATACCTGGGATTGGCTTTATTCCTTGTTCTCAGCTCTCGTCGGTTTATCATCTGTGAGTTCGATCCTTTCGTGGGATTCTTCCGGATGAATGGATTTGCCTGGAAACAGATTCTCGGTGGACTCCTGCTTCTTCTCGGTCTCTTTGTTGCCCGTCCTTATTGTCGTTATCTCTGTCCATACGGGGCTCTGCTTTCTCTGCCTTCCCGAGCCAGTAACGTCAAGGTCAGGATCACGCCGGATTCATGTATTCGGTGTGGGCTTTGTGAGCCCAAATGCCCTTTTGGTGCCATCAGACCCCCACAGGAAGAGTCAGTTGCTTCAACGAGGATCCAGAGACTTTCCATCGTCGCTTCGATAGTTGTGCCAGTTGGACTGGGAGGAGTGGGTTATTACCTGCTCAATCGCAGTGTTGCCGGCGCTCTGCTTGGTCTCTGGGTCGGGTTTGTTGTGTCGGTCCGGCTAATGGAACTCATTTACTTTGGACGGCGAACTACGTTTGACGCCGATCCGAGTTCTTGCCTTGCGTGCGCACGATGCTTCAGGTGGTGTCCGAAAGACCGGGCCTATCGAGAGAGAGAAGGGAAAAGTGTTCAGTAACAAGGGCTGGCGTGACTTGTTTGACCAGAGGACAACGCTGTTTCTTAGCGCTGTGAGCGCTGTCTCTGTCGTTGCGCTGACAGTCGGAATGATCGTCTTCGCCTTTGAATACGGCAGAATGGATCACTTTGACCGCGAGAGTTTTCTTTCTCTGAAGGCGTCGTTTCGTGAAGACCCGAGCAGTGAAGCTCTTGCGAACGCCATCCGCGTGCAGGATGTTTTTATTCGGGAGCAACACCTCCGCTACATTCGCAGAGTGAAGTATGGTGGACTGCTCCTTCTGGGCAGCATGATCGCTCTGGCACTCTGCTTGAGACGACTCGCGAGTCTTCGAGAGCAGATGCCTCGCGCGCGACGCGCTGCACAGATCGAGAGTGAGCAGGAACAATACCGCTTCAAGGTCATCACGATGCTGCTTGTTGTTATCCTGCCCGTCTTGCTTATCCTGTTCGTCGCGATTCATCGCCCTCCGAAGTTAGATCTGTCTGTGACGACTTCTGGCTTGGGATCAGCAGTGCTCGTGGCCTCTTCGGATGAACCGGTTTCGGACGACCAGAAATGGCCCCAACTGTTTGGGTTTATGGGGACTCGGAGAATTCCTGATATGGATGTTCCAACAAACTGGGATGCAGCCACAGGAGAGAACTTACTCTGGAAGGCGGACATTCCCATTGGTGGGAACAGCTCACCAGTTGTTTGGGGTAACAAGGCTTTTGTCACCGGAGCCGATCTCCAATCGCGCCACGTCTACTGTTTTGATACCCGCGACGGTTCTTTGGTATGGACGTGCAGGATTCAGACTGACGCATTGCTGGGAGCGGACTTCCGTCTTCCGGCGGAGACGGGACTTGCATCGCCAACTGTTGCGACAGACGGCACCTTGGTCTATGCGTTCTTTGGCACCAACGAGCTGGCTGCAGTTGACTTCAACGGGCAGATGGTCTGGTCTCGCTGGTTTGGAAAGCCTGAAAGCATCTATGGAATAGCGACTTCACCGATTGTTCACGACGGCAAGATAATTCTTCAGCTCGACCAGGGAGATGCCGACGAGAACATATCATTTCTCTACGCTCTCAACACCTCTGATGGAAAGGAGCTCTGGAAAACACCGAGGGACAATGGGGCGACGTGGACAAGTCCAGTGATCTCTGAGTCTGATGGGCAGACAGTCATTGTCACCACTTCTGACCCCTATGTGATCGGCTACGATCTTGGGTCGGGAAGGGAACTCTGGCGCGTCAAGGCCCTCTCTGGAGATGTAGCACCAGTTCCCACAGTCGGTGGTGGTATGGTCTTCGTGACAACCCAGTATGCGCCGCTGAGTGCGATCCGCCTTGGTGGCTCTGGCGATGTGACTGAGACGCATGTTGCCTGGAGCTACGATGGTGACACTCCTGATGTGTCAAGTCCGCTGACGGATGGTCTGTTGCTGATCCTTGCCAACGGATATGGAACTGTGGTGTGTTTCGACGCTGTGACCGGTGAGGAGATCTGGAAAGAGGAATTCCGACAGGGTTTCTGGTCTTCTCCCGTCTTGGTCGGAGACAAGGTGTTTCTGACTGACATGGATGGCAAAACGTTCATCTTCATGATGGAGCGATCCTATGTTCAGAAAGGCGTTGGAAGCGTCGGAGAGTTCATCGGGGCGACTCCTGCGTTTGCAGATTCAAGAATCTTCATCCGAAGCCAACGCACGTTGTACTGCCTTGGAAAGAAGTGATGTCTGAAGTGATGGAAGAGAAAGACGTTCGTGATCTGGACGGTCTGGTTGCTCAGCTGGGTGCGGAGCGACACAACGTGATTGCGCTCCTGCAAGCGATCCAGAATCAGTATGGCTATCTTCCGGAATCGGTGCTTGAGCGTCTCTGTGAGATCACTGAGATCACACCTTCGCAGATCGTTGGTGTTGCTACGTTCTATTCACAGTTTCGATTCACTCCTCTGGGAAAACACCGAATTCGTGTTTGTCATGGAACCGCTTGTCATGTGAAGGGATCGGCGAGAATCCACGATGCGCTTCACCGCGCACTGGAAATACCAGTAAACCAGGATACAGACGCAGAGCGGCTTTTCACAGTAGAGAAGGTTGCATGTTTGGGTTGTTGTACCTTGGCACCAGTTGTCCAGATTGACGACATCGTTTACGGGCACCTCACACCAGAGAAGATTCCTCGAATGCTCAGAGAATTCCTTGAGTGGAGCGACAAGCGAGTCGCCGCACGCGACCTTTCGGGGATTCAGGGCGGCGGTGTACGGCCTGCAGAGTCAAGCCTTGGAGAAATCCGAGTCGGTTTGGGTTCGTGTTGTGTTGCCAAGAAGAGTGATAGGCTTCGCCAGGCTTTGGAAGACGAATGTGTGCGACTGGGAACATCGGTGCCTATCAAGCGGGTTGGTTGCGTGGGAATGTGCCACCAGACACCGTTGGTTGAGGTTGTCGCTCCAAGCGGACGCAGCACACTTTACGCTCAAGTCTCTCCAGAGGATGCGAGAGCCATTGCGAGAAAGCACTTCACCCCCAAGGGAATTGTCAAGAAGATTCGTTACGCGCTTTCGGATCTTTTTGAGCGGGTCGTGAGAGATGATGCGTGGGAGTCTGTGGAAAGGTATTCCCTGGATGTTCGAGACGCTCCTGTTGTGTCGTTTCTTGGAAGACAAGTTCACATTGCGACGGAGCATTTCGGATATCTCAACCCTTTTGACATCGAGGAGTATGAGCGTTTTCAAGGTTTCGAGGCCTTGGAGAAGTGCCTTCTTCGGATGAAGCCGGATGGGGTCATCGAGGAGATCCACCGCAGTCGCCTGCGTGGTCGAGGGGGCGCGGGCTTTGTCTCTGGTCTCAAGTGGAAGAGAGTTCGTGAATCTGTAGGTGAACCCAAGTACGTTATCTGCAACGGGGACGAGGGCGACCCTGGAGCATTCATGGACAGAATGCTGCTCGAATCTTTTCCATTCCGAATCATTGAAGGTATGGTAATCGCTGGCTATGCGGTCGGTGCCAGCGAAGGCATATTCTATATTCGGGCGGAGTATCCGCTTGCGCTTCGAGCCATCCGCGAGGCCATTGCGGTGTGTGAGAGCAGAGGGCTTCTGGGAGGCCACCTCTTTGACACAGATTTCTCCTTCAGTCTTCGCGTTGCAGAAGGGGCTGGCGCCTTTGTTTCGGGTGAGGAAACTGCGCTCCTGGCGTCTCTTGAAGGCAGACGGAGTATGCCTCGACTGCGACCGCCCTATCCAGCTGAAGAAGGTCTATGGAAGAAACCAACGCTCATCAACAACGTCGAAACCTATTCTCTGGTGCCTTGGATCATCAGTCATGGGGCTGAGTCGTTCTCCAAACTGGGAACTCGGTCGAGCAGTGGAACCAAGGTATTCGCACTTGCAGGGAAGGTGGAACGAGGTGGTCTGATCGAAGTTCCGATGGGAGTCTCGATACGTGATATCGTCGAACAGATTGGGGGGGGCGTGGCCGGTGGAAAGAGGTTGAAGGCGGTTCAGGTTGGAGGCCCCTCCGGTGGATGCGTTCCGGCGGCGTTGTCCGATACGGTGATTGACTTCGAGGCTCTGGATTCTGTGGGGGCGATCATGGGATCGGGCGGTCTTGTCGTGCTCGATGAGTCAGACTGCATGGTGGACATCGCCCGCTACTTCATGGAGTTCACTCAGCGAGAGTCCTGCGGCAAGTGCACCTTCTGCCGAATCGGTTCAAAGCGGATGTTGGAGATTCTTGTTCGCCTCTGTAGTGGAGAAGCGAGTCAGGGTGACTTGGAAGAACTGGAGAGTCTTGGGAATCTCCTTAAGAAAGCGAGTTTCTGCGGTTTGGGGAAGACAGCGCCCAATCCTGTTCTGACGTCGCTCAGGTATTTCAGAGAGGAATACGAAGCCCATCTCAATAAGCATTGCCCGGCCGGACGATGTCGTGCACTGATCCAATACGAGATTTCTGAGGAGTGCATTGGGTGTACGATCTGCGCACAGCATTGTCCAGTTGCTGCAATAGAACCCACCCCGTACCAATGTCACTCGATCAAGAGTGAACTGTGCGTCCGTTGCGACACATGTCGAACCGTGTGTCCACAGAAAGCCGTGAAGGTCGTTTCTGGTCCGTACAGAATTGGCTAACCCTTGTACATTTGATCGAAGAATTGGCCTGCCTTGGCTGTTGCCTGTCTCAGCATGTCCTCGGCTTTGGCTGTTTCGCGCTTGGCAAGTAGGTTCATCAACTGTTTCTGGTTCAGCGACTTTGCTGCTCGCTCGCAGGCCTCCCAACTCAAGACGCTGCGGATAACGCGATCAATGCCCTGGCGTTCGTTGTCATAGGAGCGAGCCTGCATGTCATGACCTTTCCAGCGGTCGTAGCCGGCATCCTGAATCAGCCCCGCGATGGCAACGTTCATCCCGTTGATTCGGGTGCCATGGTCAATGTCAAATTTCCCAGGCCCACCCAGGATGATGCCATCATTGTATCCCTGGCTATTGAGGTGCATATGCACCATGGCGTCGTTGTCCAATTCCTCGACGGTGTCATAGACATGATCCAAACCGATCATCTCCGAGTGACCGAACTCCTTGTTGACACCCTTGCGCTTTCTGGAGATTCCGTATTGATCCTCGAGTTTCCTCCAGAAGAGGATGGCGCTGGCCACGGTCGGAACGAGCATCGCAGGATGTCCCTCGTTGGGTTTTGGCTCGAAGCAGATGAAGAGTTTGCCACCCCTATCCTGCTCGTAGGCGCAAAGCCCGGCAACACTCTCTTTGAGGTTATCATACATCTGACGAATTCCGATGGACGCGAGGTCATATCCGAATGAGCCGTTCCAGAGAACGAATGCTGGTGGTTTTCCGGGACACCAGACTTTCTTCAAGAGACCATAGGCCAAATCTACCGTCCTTCGACCAAGGTCTTCCGCCGCTTTGCGTTCGACAGGATCAAGAGAAGAGATTCCACCGTAGGCAAAGTGGCTGTGAGCGCCCGGGGTGATCATGGCAAGCCAGAGACCGGTCTCGCCAAGGGCATCTCGGACTTCCTTGACGTTGTCCTCACTGACCTCGGAGTCGTAATGCAGTTCGATTCCCAAGGCCACGTTCTTGGGCATTCGGGGCGCGATCTCCTTCTTGACGAGGCGAATCATGTCCGCGGTAGTAAACCCGTCTGAGAACCATGCGGGTCTGATATCCGAAGGAACAAAGCCTCCCTTGCCTGCATTGAACGTCCAACGACAAATGCTATGAAACGATTGACTCATTGTGGGTGTGCCTCCATAGGGGAATGACTGTCGTTTTCAGTCTCCTCAGATTCATTTGGATTTCGAAACTCTTTTGGGAATCTATCAATCCCGGCTCGGCAAAGTCAAGTCAGGTTCAAGTCCGCTCTCGGTGAAATCGGTTGAATCGCAAGCGCGTCTGCAATATCATCTGAACCCAGTGCGAATCCGGTACACTCCGGGCATAGGAGTCTGTGTTCTCAAGAGCGATGGAGTTGGAGAGGAAGAATTGCCAGAACGAATTGTTCACCTCATTGACTATGGAATGGGGAATTTGCACAGCGTCTCCAAGGCATTTGAGAAGGCGGGTGCCAGTGTGCTCATTTCAGATAACCCGAATGAGATATCAAGAGCGGAAGCGCTTGTCTTGCCTGGAGTTGGTGCGTTCAGGGCTGCGATGTGCGAGTTGCAGGAACGTTCCCTTATTGAGCCCATTATGGCACATGTGCGTCTAGGTAAACCGTTTATCGGCATCTGTCTTGGCTATCAACTTCTGTTCGAATCCAGCGAGGAAGACGGCCCGGTGAAAGGACTGGGGATCTTCAAGGGTGAGGTCGTTCGCTTTCAGAATCATGCTTTGGAAGGCGATGAAACGAATCCGACGGATGAGGGGCAGATTTCACATCTGACCTCTGTGCCTCTCAAGATTCCTCACATGGGTTGGAATCAGGTCAGACAGGTTCAGCGGTCGGAGTTGTTCGAATGCATCCCTGATGATGCGTTCTTCTACTTCGTGCATTCTTACTATCCCGTGCCAAGGGATCCGAATGTGGTGATTGGCGAAACGGAATACGGAGTGTCTTTTGCATCGGTGGTGGGGAAGGATCGTATATACGGCGTTCAGTTCCACCCGGAGAAGAGCCAGACCATTGGAGCCAGAATGCTCAGCAATTTCGTTCGGATCGCCTTTGGCTGAGAGAGGTTTGTCAGTGCTAGAAATTATCCCGGCGATTGATCTCATTGGTGGAGAGTGCGTTCGACTACTTCGTGGAGACTATTCACAGAAGACTGTTTATTCCAAGGATCCTGTCGCCATTGCACAGAAGTGGCAGGATTTGGGAGCGCAGAGGCTTCACGTGGTTGATTTGGACGGGGCAAAGGCGGGAGTTCCCAAGAATCTTCCTGTCGTTCTCGAAATTGTGAAGCGAACGAGTTTGCGGGTTGAGATGGGAGGCGGACTGCGGGATAGGGACACCATTAGAAGCGTTATGGACGCGGGAGTTCATTATGCCATTCTGGGAACGGCGGCTCTTCAGAATCAACTGCTTCTCGAAGGGGTGGCGAGCGAGTACCGTGAGAGGATTCTGGTTGGGATAGACGCTCGAGATGGCAAGGTTGCCGTTCGGGGATGGCTGGATGTATCTGAAGTGACTGCACTGGATTTGATTCATCTGGTGAATAGTCTTCCGATTGGCGGCGTCATATATACTGACATTGCACGGGACGGAGCCATGGTCGGACCGAATGTTGAGAGTCTGCGAACTGTGGCTGATGAATCAAGACATCCCGTGACTGCCTCTGGAGGAGTGACGACGGTGGCTGATGTCCGCAACATAGCCGATCTCAAGCACCCGAAAGTCGTTGCTGCCATCATTGGCAAAGCGTTATACGAACAGACGATAGACTTGCGTGAGGCAATAAGGGCGGCTTCCTAGGAAGATCCGTCTGGAAAAGAGAGGTACAGAAGGATGAAACGCTATTCTTTGGTGATTCTCGGAGCAGTTTTGATGATTTCCGCGATTGGGTGCAATACCACCCAGAAGGGTGCCGCAATCGGCGCTGCCACGGGTGGCGTTGTTGGCGGGGTGATTGGTCATCAGACAGGCCACACAACCGGTGGAGCGGTTATTGGAGCAGGGGTCGGAGCCGTGACCGGTGGTGTTATTGGTCATCAGATCGACAAGAAGAATGAGCGTGAGAGCGGGAATTCCAGCGTAAGTCAAGAACAACAAGTTCAGCAACCGGAAAGAACCGAGACTCAAGCGGCAGGCGAGGTCACGGATGCAACTGTGACTCAGCCGCAGACCGAAACACAGTAGAATACCGTCAACCCCATCCTTGAGACTCCCCGGCCTTGTTCATGGAGGACTGGCCCGGGAGTCTCTCTTTTGTCTCACACTGCCTGCTGGCCAAATCCATCAAGTTTCCCTTGCACAGCAGTTGGGTTTGCAGTAAACAATGAATCCACGTTGTATTCATCATTGGAAAGCCCCGTCATCGGGGAGCGGAGGATAGTTGTATGAGCCGAGCAGACCTGCGATTTCGACAAATTCACATGGACTTTCACACCAGTCCGGATATTGATGGCATTGGCGATGACTTCGACCCCAAAGACTTTGCCGAGACTCTGGAGCGTGCTCGCGTGGATTCGGTCACCTGTTTTGCCCGGTGTCACCACGGCTACATGTACTACAACACACGCAAGTTTCCCGGGCGCAGGCATCCTCATCTCAAGAGGAACCTGCTAGAACAGCAAATCGAAGCCTGTCACAAGAGAGATATTCGGGTTCCAATCTATATTACTGTTCAATGGGATCATTTTACCGCGCAGGAGCATCCCGAATGGCTGGTACTCAACGAAGCAGGCGCCCCCAAGGGAACTCCCATTTTTGAGGCAGGCTTTTACAGGACTCTCTGCGTCAATAGTCCGTATTTGGATTTCCTGAAGAGCCATGTTCAAGAGGTCTTGGAGGTTCTTCCTGTTGACGGTCTTTTCTTTGATATTGTCGGCCCTCAGGACTGTTCCTGTAGATATTGTCGCGACAAGATGATCGCGCAGGGACTCGCACCGACGGATGCATCGCTCCGCAAGAGGTTTGGCCTTGATACCATCAATACATTCAAGTTGGAGATGACCAAGTTTGTTCGCCAGTTCAACGGGGACTGCACCATTTTCTACAACGCGGGACACATCGCGCCTCGGCACCGTGGTGTTGTTGGAGCCTATACGCATTTTGAACTCGAGTCACTTCCCAGTGGTGGTTGGGGCTATTCACATTTCCCCATCACCATGGGATTTGCACGGAATCTCGGTCTGGACTGCCTTGGGATGACTGGCAAGTTTCATACTTCTTGGGGAGATTTCCACTCTTTCAAGAATCAGGAAGCTCTCGAATTTGAGTGTTTCCGTATGCTCGCTTTGAACGCAAAGTGTTCAGTGGGAGATCAACTTCACCCTTCGGGGAAGAT
>JAKQFZ010001174.1 GCA_029558215.1 Candidatus Omnitrophota bacterium | reverse complement strand
ACGAGCAGTTTGCTCTTGCGGAAGATGTCGTATCCGACGCAGCGGATTATCTCAAGGAGACGCTCTCGTATGACATTCTGTTCTTCAATGGGGAACCCCTCAGGGTCGAACTGCCTACTTTTCTGGAACTTGCCGTGACGGATACCGGTCCGGGCTTCAAGGGAGATACCGTATCCAATGTGACGAAACCAGCCACACTGGAAACCGGTGCCGTGGTTCAGGTTCCTCTTTTCATCGAGAATGGAGACGTTCTGAAGATAGATACACGAACGGGAGAATACGTAGAAAGGGTCTGAGGGTTCCCCTGCCCTCAGCGGGGCAAAGCCCAAGGATAGGTGGATCAAAATGGACTATAACCTGATCAAGAGAATCGTCGCTTTGGTGGAACGATCGGACATCCACGAACTGGAAGTTGAGGATGAGGAGGTTCGGATCAAAGTCAGCAAGGTCACTCCGGTCTTGGAGGCGGCGCCGCGCCTGTATGCCCAGGACATCGGCGCGATAACTCACATGACACCCACTCCCTCTCTGCCGACCACGCATCGAGGACTTCAGGCTGCTACGGGTCAGGAACTGTCGGTGCCTGAGGAATCTTCTCAGAGAAACACTATCACAATTAACTCCCCCATGGTCGGAACGTTCTACCGAGCTCCTGCACCAGAGGCTCCACCCTTTGTGAAGATTGGAGACAGCGTGGATCCAGACACCGTTGTCTGCATCCTGGAGGCCATGAAGGTCATGAATGAAATCAAGGCCGAAGTGCGGGGTCGGATCACCGAAGTGCTTGTCGAAAACGCTCAGCCGGTCGAATTCGGTCAGGCACTGTTCCGAGTCGAGCCCAACTGAGAGTGGCTCTCATGAACGGTGCGTGGACGATGCCTGGCTGGTCGAATACTCGAGCAGGAGAAGTCCGATAGGAAAGTGGGGCTCTGGTTTCTGGGTGTTAGGATAATCTTTAGTCGGAGACTGTGCTCATGTTCAAGAAGATATTAATCGCAAATCGAGGTGAGATTGCACTTCGAATCATTCGTGCCTGCAAGGAGATGGGTATTGGGACTGTTGCCGTCTACTCCGAGGCAGACAGGGAAAGTGCCCACGTTCACTTTGCCGATGAGAGTGTCTGCATCGGGCCAGCACCTTCAGCAGACAGCTACCTGAACATCACTCGGATCATCAGCGCGGCGGAAATCTCGGATGCGGAAGCCATCCATCCAGGCTATGGATTTCTGGCGGAGAATGCCGATTTTGCCGAATTGTGTTCCTCCTGTGACCTTGTGTTTATCGGTCCATCGCCGGACGCCATTTCTCGAATGGGAGACAAGGCCAAGGCGCGCGAAACCATGATGGCGGCGGGTGTACCGGTCATTCCGGGCAGCGAAGGGGTTGTTCGTTCCACACAAGAGGCGTTGGAACTGGCTCACCGAATCGGCTATCCGGTGATTGTCAAGGCTTCCGGTGGTGGTGGTGGACGCGGAATGCGTGTCGCGCATACCGATATGACTCTGGGCAATGTCATCATCACGGCCCAGCAGGAGGCGCAACGCGCTTTCGGGAACGCCGAAGTCTACATGGAAAAGTACATTGAGCAGTCACGGCATGTCGAAATCCAGATCATGGGAGATTCCCACGGAAACGCCGTTCATCTGGGAGAACGCGACTGTTCGATTCAGCGAAGGCATCAGAAAGTGCTTGAGGAATCCCCTTCGCCCGCGGTTAATGATGAGCTGAGAGCCAGAATGGGCAGCGTTGCCGTTCTCGCGGCGCAGGAAGTGAAATACTGCGGTGCCGGTACAGTGGAATTTCTTCTGGATGCTGATGGCAGCTTCT
>JAKQFZ010000950.1 GCA_029558215.1 Candidatus Omnitrophota bacterium | reverse complement strand
CGATTTCGTAGACGTAGAGCCCTCCAATGTTCAGCAGCACGACCAGTAAGACGATCAGCACAAGAGCAATCCTGGTTGAAAAAGCTTCCTCAGGCGCTTTTCGCATGTAATCGGCTCCACAGTCAGTCAAAAGTGTGTGCAGTATAACATGGTTTGACAAAACCAAGCCAGAGAACTACTTTATGCTTGGTTCGGTGTGGATGAGAACATCTGAACGACTGGGACGTTCGTTTCACGCGATCGGTTACCCCGTTGCTGAGTGTTGCAGGAGCCTGTCGCGGTTTGGTGGTCTGCTCTCTAGGAAAACACTTCGACCAGTGACAAACCGAATACTGTGTCCCGTGTCTAGGTGTTGAAGTGCAGATGTGTCTGGAGGATATTGGGATATCATGGACGGCAACGGTGTCAAGAAAAGATTGGGCGACATCCTGGTCGAACAGGGTGTTATCACCCGTCAGCAGTTGGAGCGCGCCCTGCGCGAGCAGTCCACCACAGGAAAGCGCATCGGGGATTTTCTGGTAGATATGGGATTTGTCCGTCCTGAGGCAATCCTTCGGGCTTTGGCTCGGCAGCACGGGATGAAGTACGTCAATCTCAAGGAGACCCGACTGAATCCCGATGCCAAGAATCTGCTGCCCGAGAGTGTGGTTCGCGACAACAAGATTCTCCCGCTCGAGAAGCGTGGAGATACGATACGAGTTGCCGTTGCCGATCCGGACAGGATCGCCATTCTTCAGGAGATTGCCAAACAGGAAGGCGTTCAGATTGAAGCCTATCTGAGTCTCGATCGGGATATTGATGAGAGAGTTGCGGCGCTGTTTCCCGTTTTTGTTCAAGTGGAAACCTCTGATGATTTTCTTGATGGGGTTGAAGGTATTGATAGTCTCACGCAGATTGCGGAGACCGAAGACACCCTCAGTGTGGAAGAGCTCAAAGCCGAGGCGGAAGACGCGCCCGCCATCCTGCTGGTCAACAAAATCGTCTCACACGGCATCACCTCAGCCGCCTCGGATATCCACATCGAACCGAAAGAAAAAGAACTGCAGCTGCGCTACCGCATGGACGGCGTTCTCAAAGCCACCAAACCCATACCGAAAAAACTCCAAAACCATATTCTCTCCCGAGTCAAGATTATCTCCGGCATGGACATTTCCGAACGCCGACTCCCTCAAGACGGCCGCTTCCGGATGCAGGTGGGGGAGAGAGTCGTGGATTTCCGGGTTTCCAGCCTTCCAACGATCCACGGAGAGAAGATCGTGCTTCGGCTCCTGGACAAGAGTCGCCTTCCTCCCGGACTGAGTGGAATCGGCCTGGAAAGCCGGGAAGAAAAGATTCTCCTGAAAGTCTGTACACGACCTTACGGGATGATTCTGGTGACTGGTCCTACAGGAAGCGGAAAATCCACAACGCTTTATTCCTTTCTCAAGGAATTGGCAACCCCTGACAGGAACGTCATCACCATCGAAGACCCCGTTGAGTTGGAGAACCCTCTGGTCAACCAGGTTCATGTCAAAGAGGATATCGGGTTGACTTTCGCCCAGGTGCTTCGAACAATTCTGCGCCAAGACCCGGACGTAGTCATGGTCGGTGAGATTCGTGATCTGGAAACAGTGGAGATCGCCATTCGAACCGCGCTCACCGGACACTTGGTGCTTTCGACTCTGCACACCAATGACGCCCCCAGCACGGTGACCCGACTTCTGGATATGGGAGTGGCGCCTTTCATGATCTCGGCGGCGCTGAGCGTGGCCATTGCACAGCGCCTGGTGCGAAAAGTATGCGATGTCTGCAAGGTTGAATACCAACCCGACGAGAAAGTCCTCGATGGCTTGGGACTTGAGGGCGAGGAACGCAAAGGACCCTTCTTCCGCGGCAAGGGCTGTGACCAATGCAACGAACTGGGGTACCGAGGCCGCATCGGCATCTTTGAAGTCATCGAGATGACGGAAGCCATTCGGCGCTGCATCGTCGCCAATCCTTCTCTGGAGGAGATTCGTGCGACGGCCATCCAACAAGGTATGGTCACCCTTCGACAGAATGCCCTGAAGAAGATGCGCCAGGGTGTCACGACACCCGAAGAAGTATTGGCTGTCACCTACGAAGACGAATGAAATACCAGATCATCGCGTTGGACATTGACGGAACGCTTCTCGGTTCCGACAACAAGATCAGCCCGGCAACACGAACCGCACTGGACAGGGCGTATCACAACGGACTGAAAGTCATTCTTTGCACAGGACGTCGGTTCAGAACGGCACGGCGGTTCAGCATCGAACTTGGTTTTGACGCCCCCATCGTCACCAACTGCGGTGCGCTCATCAAAAATCCGCAGACGGAAGAGACCCTCTATCGAAACGCTCTGGATGTATCGCGTTGTGAGGCGCTGATGCACTTTCTCCTGGAGCGAAGCGACTCTGTGGTGACCTATCTGGACACCCCGTTGGACACCAACCGAGATTTCGTGATTTGTGATCGTGCGTCATCAAGCGCTTCTTTTCAGAAATACTTGGCAATTCATCGCGGTCTGTATTATTTGCTCCCCGATGGCAGGCTCCCTGAAGGTTCCATTCCCATTGGGATATGTGTCATCGAAGACAGAGAGCGCCTCAACCAGATCGAGATGGAGGTGCAGAAGCACTTCGGCTCCAGCGTCCAGGAGCACATCATGGGATCCGTCCCGGTGCTGGGACCTGTTCTGGAAATGTTCGCGCCGGGAACAACGAAATGGAACGCCCTCTGCACCTGGGCGGAAACGCTCGACGTCCATCCTGACGGCATCGTGGCGGCGGGCGATGAAATGAATGATATGGAGATGATTTCCAAGGCTGGCCTGGGGGCGGCCATGGGAAATGCCCGACAAGAGATTAAGGATGTGGCAGACTTGGTTCTGCCGAGTAATGATGAAGACGGTATCGTTGCATTGGTACAGCATCTGCTGGAGAGCATGGAGGAAAAGTGATGGCTTTTGAAGCATTGGATCAAATTGGAATGACGGATCTTTTCTCTGACTTGGGCAAGAGAATGAACCTGCCCCAAGGGGTCTTCTACTGGAGCGGACGCGCCAAGAAAGAATCGAAGATCAACGCAACGATCGGCTCCGCCGCCGGATTCGACAGCGAGATCGGGCTGGGCGATGGAGACAAGTTCATCACGTTTCATCTTCCGATGATCGGCAACGAAGTCCCTGGTCTGAACTCCGAACAGATATTTCCCTATGCGCCCATCGCGGGACTTCCCGAACTCCGCAAGGCCTGGAAGCAATGGATTCTGAGAAAGTGTGGTGCAGCGGCAGATGGTCTTGAGCCCCTCTTGACGCTTCCCCAGGTGCTTCCCGGCATCACGGGTGCGCTCACTTACACGCTTGAGCTCTTTGTCAATCCGGGAGAGGCTGTCGTCAGTCCGGAAAAGCGCTGGGGCAACTACGACAACACCGTCATTCGGCGCTTGAATGCGCGCTTTCAGGAGTTCCCCCTCTTTGTGAAAGATGAGTTCAATGTAGAGGGTATGGTCGGCAGTATTCAGGAAGTCTGGAAGACTCAGAATCGGGCTGTCGTGGTGCTCAACTTTCCAAACAATCCGACTGGGTATCAGCCGACCGCACGGATCAATGAGGAGATCCTTAACGGGCTCTTGGATCTGGTGAATAAGCATGACAAGAAGGTTGTTCTCGTCTTTGACGATGCTTACGA